>VGYV01000036.1 GCA_016872855.1 Planctomycetota bacterium | reverse complement strand
CCAGATGCGAGGCCGTCATCCGCGACCTGTGCCGGCTCACCGGCCAGACCGACCACGTCGCCCTCCTCAGCACGCGCGAGTTCAAGAAGACCTGGACCCGCCTGTAGGAAGTGCGGAACGCGGAATCCGGAATGCGGAATGCAGACCGCCCAATGGACAAGGCTCCCTCCGTATCCCTCCCTGCTCATTCCGTATTCCGCACTCCGCATTCCGCATTCTGCGTGCGGCTCGTCCACAAGAAGTCCTCGACCTTCCACGACTTCCCCTACACCTGCCCTCAGCGAAAGTGCATCCACAACTGGATTGTGAACGTGACGCCGCCGGGCTTCAGCCACTGCATCCACCAGTGCCTCTACTGCTACGCCCGCGATGCCGTCTTCGCGCAGGAGAGCGGCGGGGTGCTGGAGGTTTACGACAACCTGCCCGAGCTGGTGGCGCGCGACCTGGACCGCATCTCGCTCTGCCCGCCTGTGTCCATCTCGAACACGACCGACCCTTGCCAGGCGGTGCCAGAGGTGCGGCGCGAGGTGAGACGGCTTGTGAGGCTCATCGTCGAGCGGGGCATCTCCCTGCTCATCATCACGAAGGGCGATGCGACGTTTCTGCTCGACGTGCCTGGCTTCGCCGGACGGCCGAACACCGTGGTCGCCACGACCATCGAGGGGCCGCCGGAGGTGCTCCGCCTACTGTCGCCCCGAGCTCCGTCATTCGAGGACCGGCTAGCGAGCGTCCGCCGCCTCGCGGCCAGCGGCGTCAAGGCGGTCGTCCGCCTCGACCCTTTCCTGCCCCACGTTCACGAGGCGGTGTATGGTGCCGACTGGTTCCGGCAGGTCGAGCGCCTGGTGGCACGCTTCGCCGGGGCCGGCTGCCGCCACGTCATCTGCTCCACAGGGCGTCTCACACGGAAAGCGCCTGCCGGCCACTCCTCGTCGTCGCTCCAACGGCTTGAGGCGCTGCTGGCCGAATTGGCCCCGGGCACCGCAGAGGGGCTGCGGCGGGACTATGCGTTCGACCGCTCGGGCACGTCGGCCGGCCACCTGTGGCGTCGGCCGCTCCGCCTGGCCTTCCACCGGCGGCTGCGGGAGCTCTGCGAGGCGCACGGGATGACGTATGCGACGTGCCAGGAGAACGCCGCCGAGGAGACCGATTCGCCCGGCCTCCCGAGCTGCGAGGGCCACGCGCTGCCATTCTGCGTGAAGGGCCTGGGCGGGGTCTTCCACCCTGTCGAGGGCTGCACTGCCCTCTGTCACGTGCGGTGCAAGGGCGTGGCGGGACCGCCATGCGGGCGGCAGGAATTGGCGTCGCCCGGCCCGCTGCGCCTTAGCCTGCTGCGGTGATGGAATCCGTAATCCGCAATCCGTAATCCGTAATCAGAAGAGAGGCGACACGCCGGCCCATGGAAGAGGCTACCGGTTGGTAGAAACAACGCCGACCGCATACCAAATAGTATGCCCCACTGCCCCGCGCCAGAAAAGTGCGGGAGTCGAGGGAGTCGAGGGAGTCGGGTATTCTGTGGTCTGTCGCTCCGTGACCACAATGGATAGTAGGTGGCTGGGCTTGTCGGCCTCACGGCGGCCTGAGGGGAGCTTGAGCGGGGCGTACGGACTCTTCACTGGGCTTCCGGCCTTTCCTGGTTACGGACCACGGATTGCGGACTACGGATTAGATGGGCAGCAGTCTGCGCCTCTGCCGCGCGTAGCAGGCATAGGAGGTGTATCCCACGCTGCGGGCCAAGGCAATGGCGCGGTCGAAGTAGCGGCCGACCTGCTCCGGCGCGTGGGCGTCCGAGCCGAACAAGATCGGCACGCCGGCAGCGAAGGCCCCACCCACGATCTCCTCCGAAGCATATTGCTCGCCCACCGGCTTGTCGAAGCCTGCCGTGTTGATCTCCATCGCCACGTCCCCGCGGCGCATCTCCGCGCACAGCTCCGCCACGATGTCCGACCAGTCCCCCTCAAGCCGGTGCCCGAACTTCTTGATGAGGTCCACGTGCCCCACCACATCGAACAGGCCGGTGCGGATGGCCTCGCGCACTAGCCCGAAGTATGCCTCATAGAGCTTACGGAGGTCCCAGCGGTCGAAGTCGGGCGCCGCAGCCGGGTGGTCGAATGCCCAGTCGCCCACGAAGTGGACGGCGCTGATCAAGTAGTCGAAGGGATAGGCGGCGGCGAGGGCCTCCACCTCCTTCTCGTTGCCCGGCAGGTAATCGGCCTCCCCGCCGAACAGGATGGGGATTCTGCCCGCGTACTTCGCCCGCAGCCGCTCGATCTCCGTCGCCAGGAAGTCCAGCTCCTCCCGCGTCACATTGATCTTGTAGTCCACCGGGATGCGGATGGGCAGGTGGAACGAGAAGCCGATGGCGTCGAGGCCCAGCGCGATCCCGCGCTCGACGTATTCGCCTATCTCCCCCACGGCATGGCCGCAGAGCTTCGAGTGCATGTGCAGGTCGGCGGGCAGCCGTGGGATTTCCGATTTCCGATTTCCGATTGCCGATTGCTCGGTGGGGGGTGGGTTCGGCGAGTTCGTATCACGCGTTCCCAACCTTGCTGCCTTTCGTGCCGGCACGTCACCGGGGAAACAGGAGTTCCGCGCCGCTGCCATCCAGCGCCACCCGCCAGAGGCGGGCCTCGCGGACGAAGTAGAGCCACTTGTCGTCCGGCCCGGCGAAGTGGATGCTGTCAGGGGACGCCTGGCCGCGGCCAGGCAAGTCCACTCGCCGCGGCTGGCCGGAAGGCAAGTCCTGCACATAGAAGCATGGTCCTTGCTCCCCATGTGCCTGCCGCACGGCTGCGTAGGCGGACAGCCATACGAGTCGCGTGTCGTCGGGCGTGACCCGCGGCTGCCATTGGCGCACTGGCCCAGGAGCGCTCAGCTTCCGCGCTTCGCCGCTCCCAACCTCCAGCAGCCACACGGCCAGCGAATCTTCCTCCCACTCGATGGCGTAGGTGAGCCATCGGCCCCCGCGAGAGAACCCGCAGTAGGGCTTCACGTCGTATGCGTCTTCGAAACCACCGAGGGACTTCCACGTGCGCCCACGGTCCGACGTCAGTTGGGCGCCCCACGGTTTGCCCAGCGCGTTCTCATGGGGACGAAGCGCCAGTGAAAGCCCCCTGCCATGTGGATCGTCGAGTTGCCAAGGGTATACCTCGTCCGGATTCCCACTAGACTCGGGTGGCCTCATCAGGCGCCACGTTCCGGGTGCGCGCATCCGATCTGACACCTCAGCCCTGGTGAGTGCGCGCTCGCTCTTCCGCCAAGTCCGCGAGTCCCAGTGATACACGTACTCATACCATCGCCGGGTGAGATCACTCGCGGCTTCTTCGTCGGCAATCCCCCAAGCCGTGACCACGCCGTCTTCGCCCACCTTGATGAACACGATGGGGAGTGGTTCCGCGGTGGCTTCCTGGGTCTCACCGGTTTGGGTGTCGAGGATGGCGCAGACATGCGCATTCACCCCCTCGACTCCATTGGATGTCCTGATCCGCCAGCCCTTGGCCAATGGGCCCTGTCCCACCCAGTACACCAGGTATCGCCCCTGGGGCGACCAGGGGGAAGGAAGGGGCAAGCAGCTTCTCCGAATGCGTGTCAGTGCCAGTGTCTGGCACGTCGCGGTGTCAAGCACACACGCATAGGGCGCCGGCGCAGGGAATGGCCACGTCTCGACGTCGGCGTCGAAAGCGAGGAACCGGCCGTTGGGGGAAAGCTGAGGGGCACTGAGCCGCGTCGCATCCTCCTGCCTCAGGAGCAGGCAGGCAACGACGACGGCCGCGGGGGCCACGAGGGCCATGCCCAAGCCAGCAGCGGCTGCGCAAAGGCCGCTCTTGAGCTGGGCCAATGCCTTGGCCCACAACGTCGCGGGGGCGGCTAGGCGAATCGGCAACGCGAGGAGCGCGGCCCCGAACAGCCACAGGGTCGCCGCGCCGCCCACGATGGCCTTCGTCGCGAGGCCGCCGCCCGCCCCCACGGGAAGCTCGAAGACGTACCGCATGGCCAGCGGCGGCAGGGCGCCGAGGACAACCGCCAGGGCGAGAATCGTGGGGACCCGTCCCGTGGCCGCCGATGCGAAGAAGCTGCTGGCGAAGAGCAGCAGCGCCCAGAGCCAGCCGCCGTCGAGCACCCGCACGCACTCGTGGATGCACTCGAGCGAAGGCGAGCAGAGGAAGGCGACTGCGGCGGCACAGAGGGCAACGACCGCCCAGGCCCCGAGGCAGACGAGCCCCTTGGCTGTGAGGATGGGCCATCGGGGCAGGCGACCGCGGCGCCGACGCGCGAGCCGGGCAAGCCGCCCGTCGGCCCCGAGCGATACGACCGGCAGCACGAGCGCCGCGGCGGCGCACGCCAGGCCCGCGGTGACAGGCAGCCGGTCGCACAGCGGCGCCCTCAGCCCCGTGGTGAAGCGCAGGACGACCGTCCACACGGCGCCGCCGAGCGCCAGGACGAAGAGCGCCAGGCGCATGCGCCGCGCCTCTCTCGCCAAGAGCCGAGCGAACTGTGTCATGCCCATGCTTCCCCCTATAGCCGGCCAGAGGCTAGCGCAATGGGGCGGGGGCGTCAAGCGCGCGTGGACCTCGCAGGGGACGAGCCCAACGGGCGGTGGCTCAACGGGAGATGAGGAGGGTGAGCTTGCGGATGACTTCGGAGAGGGTGGCGGGCGGGAGCGCGCAGATGCGCTGGGTGTCGCGGGCGCGCCAGTCGAGGCTCTTGGCCTGGTCGGCAAGGATGGCGCCCGTGACGCCAGTGCCTGCGGGGATGAGGACTTCGAAGGGGTAGCCCTTGACCTGACTGGTGATGGGGCAGAGGATGGCAAGGCCGACCCTGCCGTTGTAGGCCGCCGGGGTGAGGACCACCGCCGGGCGCCGGCCGGCCCGCTCGTGGCCCGCCTGGGGGTTGAGGGTGATCCAGATGACGTCGCCTCGATCCGGCACGTATCCTGAAGGGGGGTTCACCATACCTCCTTCCCCACGGGTGGGCCTGTGTCAATCTCGCCGTGGAGGTTCTCGTCGGTGATGCCTTCGAGCAGTTGGGCGAGGGTGAGGGGTGGCTCCTTCATCGGCTCGATCACTACTCTTCCTCGGCGGAGGGAGATTTCGACGGGCGCGCCCTGCTCAAGGCCGACCTCGCGAGCGAAGGCATTCGGGATACGGAGCGCAAGGCTGTTGCCCCACTTCTGAATCGTCGTGACCATAGCAGCGTCTCCTTCCTGTATCTACGATGAGGATACATCATGGGGTCTCGATTGTCAAGCACATGGGGCGCGTGGATGCTCCGTTTCGCGTCTCGTGTTCCCCGTTGGGTCGGCAGGCCGGGAATCGCCAAAGGGGGGGGCCGGGCGGCCGCGCCAGGGGCGCGACATCTGGTGACAGGCCGTGACGAGGTTTTACCCGCCCGCGCGTTGACCCGCATGGGGCGGTCTGCTAGACTGCGAGCGGGAGGCGAGATGCGTTGGAAGCGGACAATGCGTTGCGTGTTTTGTCTTGCCTGCCTGTGTCTTGCGGCTGCCGGGACAGCGTGGGCGCCCGCCGCCGAGCTGCCGCCCGAGGAGGTTCAGCGGCTCCGGGCCATGTGCACGGCGCTGGGGGCGAATGAACCGGGGAAGAAGTGGGACGCCGCGCGCGCGCTCGTCCGCGAGGGGCCGAAGGCGGTGCCGGTCGTCGGCGAAATCTTCGCGGGGGACTGGGTTGACGGCAAGCGGATGGCAGCCTGGGTCCTCAGCGAGATGCGGCACGAGAGCACGGTGGGGCCGTTGGCCAAGGCGCTGGACGATTCAGATGAGGAGGTGCGCTGGAAGGCGGCGGTGGGGCTCAAGCAGCTCGGCAAGCCCAGCGTGCTTCACACCGTGGCCGTGCTGATGAGCGGCAAGCTCACGGCGAAGCACTGCGCGGCGTGGACCCTCGGCGAGATTGGCGATGCCGATGCCGCCGGCCCGCTCGCCGCCGCGCTCGAAGAGACCGATGAGGACCTTCGTTGGAAGGCGGCCATTAGTCTCACCCAGATTGGCGCGCCATCGCTCCCAGCGCTAAACCTCGTGCTCAAGAAGGCCACCGTCGAGACCCGGCGCTGCGCCATCTGGGCAGTCGGCAAGATCGGCGGCGAGGCCGCGTTGCCCGCCCTGGCCCAGGCGCTCACGGATGCTGACAACCACGTGCGGGCCAAAGCCGTCGTCGCGCTCGGCAGCATCCCCGGCGAGGCGGCCACCAAGCTCCTCCTCAAGATGGTGAACGATCCCGACGCCATCGTGAAGAAGGACGCCATCGTGGCCCTGGGCCGGCGAGGCAAGAGCCTGGACCCCGCCGTACGCGTGGAGAGGCCGGAGGGCGAGCCGACGGCTGAGGTGCCGCTCCACGGCATCTGCGAGGTGGCCTTCAAGCCCGAGAAGCCGCTCCAACTGGCCAACCCCTTCGCCGACGCGGCGCTGACAGCGACCTTCGTGGCTCCCGATGACCGTAACATCAAGGTCGGCGGCTTCTACGCCGGCGATGGCGTCTGGAAGGCCCGCGGTGCTCTCGACCAGGTGGGCGTGTGGTACTACCGCGTGGACTTCAAGACGGGCGAGGCGGCCGAGGTCCGCCACGGCGGCGCCAAGTGCGTGCCCTCGAAGGCCCCCGGCCTCGTGCGGATCGCGCAGGACAACCCGCGCTTCCTCGCCTTCAGCGACGGCTCGCGCTTCTACCCCATCGGCGCCGGCGCCGCGGCCCTCGGCGCCCCCAACGCCGCTGGCGAGCCCGCCAACACACAGGAGGTCTGGAAGGCGTATCTCGACGCCTGCGCCAAGGCGGGGATGAACACGTGCCGCATCCTTCTCCTCGAAGTCCCCTGGGTCCCGCCCGCAACCGTCCAGCGCCACCCGGAGCTCTCTCCCTGGCTGCTTCGGGCCGACGGAGCGAAGTACGACCTGGCCCGCTTCTCGCTGCCATTCTGGGACAAGTTGGACGCCGTGATCGCCCACGGGGCCAAGCTCGGGGTCGTCTTCGAGCTGACCGTGTTCGACGAGGCGGGCTTGGCGGGGGGCAACGGTAACCGCTGGCTCCTCCACCCGTTCAACGCGAAGAACGGCGGCCCCGTCGCCGGGCTGGCCGGTTGCCCCGGTTTCTACGACCTTGCCAACGCTCCGAGCCGAGCGGCCCAGGAAGGCTACGTCCGCTACCTTCTCGCCCGCACGGCTGCGTGCTCGAACGTCTACTATGAGCTGAACAACGGGATGAATCGCAGTGGCAGCGCCGGCGCCGCCGGCCTGCGATGGGCCGAGCACTGGACGGCGTTCCTCCGCGAGCACGACCCCTACGGCCACCTCGTGTCGCTGTCCGTCGCCACGCAGCCCGAGGCCTACTTCCGCATCGAGGGCATTGACATCGCCAACCTGCGCGGCGACACCCCGCCCGAGCCCACGGGCATCCGCATGCCCGTGTTCCTTGGCGAGCCGACCGTCAAGACGCCGCGGGAGGAGCGGGCCATCTTCTGGCGGGCGCTTCTCCTCGGCACCTCGGCGGTCCGCGCCCCGTGGCAACCCCTGTCGGCCCGCGGGCCGCTCTTCGAGCACTGCGGCTACCTGGCCGACTACGCCCGCAGCGTGGCCTACTGGGAGCTGCGCCGCGACGAAGCGGTCGTCCTCGCCACCCCGCGCAACGTCGCCCGCCTCACCGCTGTCCGCAAGGACGAGGTGTTCGTCTACCTCATGGGCTCGGCGGAGCAGGGCGTCATGCGCCTCGGCCTGCCCGGCGGCCGCTACGAGGCCACGTGGTTCGACCCCAAGAACGGCACCACCGTGCTCACGGTCGAGGTCGAGCCGAACCGGGGGGCTGTGGACATCGCATCGCCCACCTTCGACGAGGACATCGTGCTGCGCGTGCGGAAGAAGTGAAAGAGGTGTCAGGTGTTGGGTGATAGGTGCTGGGGTGCAGAACCGAGCCATTGGCAGGCCGCCAGCCGCCCAACCCCCAACACCTAACACCCAACACCCGGTTTCCCCATGCCCGACCTGTTCCTTCCTCCCGGCGTTCGCTACACGTGCTTGTGCTGCGGGCTGTGCTGCCGGAGCCTCGAGGTCACGCTGACCGAGGCCGAGCGCGAGCGGCTCAGTGCCACAGGCGGGACGCCTGTGCCACCCCGAACTGGCAGCACAGGGGGCGCCCCCCCAGGCTCTGGTGGCACAGGCATCTTGCCTGTGTCGGAGCGGCTGTTCGCCCGCCTTCGGGGTGCCCGGGGCAAGCAGGCTTGGCGGCTGCGGCCTAGGCCCGACGGCTCCTGCCCCTTTCTCACCGACGACAATCTGTGCCGCGTCCACGCGAAGCTGGGCTACGCGGCCAAGCCGTTTGCGGGGCGCGTCTTCCCCTTCCAGTTCGTCGTCACGCCGGTCGGCGTCTTCGTCGGCTGCCGCTTCGATTGCCCGGCCGTCGTCCGTGGCGAGGGCGAGGAGCTGGGGAAGCAGCGGGGCGACATCCGCCGCCTCTACGACGAATACGCCCGCACCTACGACCCGCCGACGGAAGAGGAGCCGGTCCGCTTCTTCGGCCGCTACAAGCTCTCCTGGCGCGACCTGCTGCGAATCGAGGACCAGCTCACTGCCTTCCTTCTCATGACGGACCTGGATATGCCGCGGCGCCTGCTGGCCGGGGTGCGGCTGGTCCGCCAATTCGTCGGCCTGGCAGTCGGGAAGTGCGAAGATGCCCACGTGGGGGCGGACCCCAACGCGATCCTGGCGAGCGTTCGCGGCCCCGCCAGTAGCGGCAAGGCGCCCGTTGCCAGCAACGGACACCCGGCTTGCCGACCGCAACCGGGACGGTTGCGGCTACTGGAGCGCCTGCTCCTCCGCCTGGCTATTGCGGCCTTCGTGGGCGCCACGCCGCACTACTATCGGGAGCTGCCCTTCCTCCGTCGCCTCGGGACGCGGCTCGGCAACCTGTGGCGGCGCCTCAAGATGGCCCTGGGCGTAGGCCGCGTGCGGCTGCCCGGCATCGAGCGGCCAGTGCGGCTGCGCGACGTGGCTTTGGTCGTAGCGGCGAGCGTCCCGCTTGCCGACCGCAACCGGGACGGGTGCGGCCGCGCTGAGGCGCTCGACGACGCCTCGGCGGCGATGCTCCAGCGGTACTTCGTGGCGAAGGTGGCGAGCCAGCAGTTCTTCGGCCGGGCCTGCTTCGGCCGCAGCTTTGCCCAGGGCTTCGAGTCCCTGGCAATGGCCTATGCCGCCATCCTCTGGCTCGCGTCGGCCCACGCCAGCGACCGGGGGCACCGACCTGAGGAGTCCGCCCCTCCGGGGCGGAACGCTTCCGCGTCGGAGACGCGGACTCCGTCGCTCGCGGCCTGTGACATCGAGTACGGCATTCGGCAGGTTGACCACGGCTACAACTATCTGGGGGAGATGGGCGGCGTCTTCGGTCGTGCGCGCGCCGCGCTCCTCTGGCACTGGGGCACGGCTGAGAAGGCCCTCATCGGCCTGTGCGGCCACTTGTAGCGGCAAGCGTCCCGCTTGCCGGCCGCAACCGGGACGGTTGCGGCTACGGGTGCTTCTGCCGCGCCTTCTCGGCCGCCTCGTGAAGGATCGCTCGCACGGGCACCTTGCGCATCTTCTCGCGCAGCTCGCCGTCCTCGAGGGCCTTGCGCACCTCGTCGTTGGCGAAGAAGCGCCCGTAGTTGCCCGCCATCCACTCCTTCATCAGCCCGGGATTGCCCAGGATGGCCTTGACCCTGGGATGTCGCGCTATCTCCGCGAAATCCTTGTTCTCTGCCACGACAGGGCTCAACTCCTCGGGGTGCTCGGAGAGCACGGCGAGGTCGGGGATCAGCACCTGAAGCTCCAGCAGCGTGGCGGGACTGGTCGGCCGCACGACGTAGTTGGTGAACAGCGAGCCGTTGAGCTCCCTGTGGACGACCGGCAGGCGCTCCTTGCGGAAGTCCTCAGGCAAGGCATCGAGAATGCCGATGACGACCCAGGCGAGGAGCAGCACCTCGGCCGCGCCGGCGAGCGCCCCCAGCTTGCGGTTCCACGGCTTCGGCTCCCCCTTCTCGTCCGAGCCCAGCTTCTTCGCGATCCGCCCCAGGATGAGACGGCACGCAATGAAGAGCACGGCCCACGCCACGACGCACGCGATGACGTAGGTGAGAGGCGAGGGCATCGCGGGCGCCCGGGTGAAGAGGCCGACGGCCCACCTGCCGACGATGCCCGCCGCCAGGCTGGCGATCACCAGCGCCCCAACGCTCGCCAGGTGCCGCAGCAGCCCGCGACAGTAGCCGAGCACGGCGAAGAGGACCAGGAGAAGCAGGACGATCAGGTCCATGCCCATCAGGCTGGCTCCGTGGCGGGGAGGAGATCGAGAAGCATGCGGGGACGGACACGCGGATTATAGCCTGGGCGCGCGAGGGAGTCAACTGCGCCCTCCGTCCTGAGTATGGCCACCCGATCCCGGTGACCTGACCGGACCGCGCGAATCGTGCTCGTCCTCGTCCCGCCTTCTCGTCCTCGACTCTTCTGGCCTCACCGAGACGAATCGAGGACGACGGACGAGGACGAGGGACGAGGACGATAGGAGACCGACGAGCGGTCAGTGGCCACAGTCCTCCCTCCTGCTTGACTTGTGGCCGCCGCGCCCATAAGCTATGCCGCCATAGTGAGGAGATGCCCCTTGAGGATCATCGCCGACGAGAATATCCCTTTCGTCCGCGAGGCGTGCGCCACGCTGGGCGACGTGACGCTTGTGGCCGGGCGCGACGTGACGCGCGAGACGCTGAGCGACGCCGACCTGTTCCTCTGCCGCTCCGTGACGAAGATCAACCGCGCACTGCTCGAAGGCACGCGCGTGCGCTTCGTGGGCACGGCCACGATCGGCTTCGACCACGTGGACCTCGCCTATCTGCGGCAGGCCGGCATCGCCTTCGCCAGCGCGCCCGGCTCCAACGCCAACTCCGTCGCCGAGTACATCGTCGCGGCCCTGCTCGTCCTCGCCCGCCAAGGCGGCTTCTCGCTTGAAGGCAAGACGATTGGCGTGGTCGGCGTGGGCAACGTGGGCAGCCGCGTGGTGGCCAAGGCCGAGGCCCTCGGCATGCGCGTCCTCCAGAACGACCCGCCCCTCGCCCGCGCGACCGGCGACAAGCGCTTCCTCCCCCTCGATGCGTTGCTCGACGCCGATTTCCTCACGTTCCACGTCCCGCTCACCGTAGCGGCAAGCGTCCCGCTTGCCGAGGACGCCACGTATCACATGGTTGACGCCGCATTCCTGGCCCGGATGAAGCCGTCGGCCTACCTCCTCAACAGCTCCCGCGGGCCGGTCGTGGACGAGGCGGCCCTCGAGCCCGGCCTTGCCGGCCGCCGCATCACGGGCGCAGTGCTCGACGTTTGGGAGACCGAGCCGGCCTTCGACCCCGATCTCTTGGCCCTGGCGGCCCTCGGCACGCCCCACATCGCCGGCTACTCCTTCGACGGCAAGGTCGCGGCGACCGAGATGATCTACCGCGCCGCGTGCGAGGTCATCGGCGTCAAGCCGACTTGGGACCCCGCGGCCATCATGCCCCCGCCGGGCCACCCGCGACTTGAGATCCAGTGTACCGGCCGGCCCGATGAGGACGTGCTTCGCGAAGCCGTCCTCACCATCTACGACATCGAGGCCGACGACCGCAACCTCCGCCAGTCGCCCACGTCGGCCGCCGAACGCGGCGCCTACTTCGACCGCCTGCGCAAAGTCTACCCCGAGCGCCGCGAGTTCCAGAACACCACCCTCATCCTCCCCGGCGCCAGCGCGCGCCTGACAGCCAAGCTGGCGGGTGTTGGCTTTGCGCATTGACGATTCGTGGACGGCGTGGTATTCTGATGTGGTCAAGTCAGAAGGAAGAGATGGCCGGGGAGAGCGGAGACTCAGATGACGACGACACTCGATCGCGAGCAGATGAAGAATGTGCTCAAAGAGGCAATCATTGAACTGGTCCAGGAACGCGAAGGCGTCTTCCGCGACCTCGTGGCTGACATCGTTGAGGATATCGCGCTGGCGCGCGCGATCCGGGAAGGGCTCGGCTCCGGACGAGTCAGCCGCGATGAAGTTCTCCGCGTCTTGGAAGCAAAGCCGTGAAAGTTGAGTTTGAGAAGACGTTCGTCAAAGACCTCGAGGCGGTCAAGGAAGAGGGCCTGCGCAGACGCGTCCGGGAACTCATCCTGCGGCTGGAGGGGGCCCGGACCCTGCGAGAGGTCGGAGACGTGAAGAAGATGCATGGGCGGGACCCATTCTATCGCATCAGGGTGGGGGCTTACCGATTGGGCATCGCCCTTGAGGGTGGGGTCGTGGTTCTGGTTCGATTCTTGCCGAGAAGAGACATCTACCGTTACTTCCCGTAGGGCTAGCGATGGCGGGAGAAGGTGGTCAGCAAAACGCGCCGGATAGCGCCGGCCGTGGTCAGGCGGCGCTGTGCCGCCGCGGTTTCCTCACGTCTCTCGGTCTTGCTGGCGCTTCGCTGCTTACCTCAGGGGGGGCCGGGGCAGGCGACCCGGGCGGCGCGCCGGACGAGCCGATGCGAAAGGCTCCGACCATGCTGCTGAGCAAGACAGGTGGGGACAGGGCTACGGCCTACGTGATGAGCAACAAGATCGCGCGGCGGCGCGGCCTCCTCGTCTGTACCTGGCTGGGAAGCGACCGGCAAAACTGCTGGGCGCTTGTCGAGCCGAACGAGCCGAAGCTGCTCAAGCAGGGGGTCGTGGGCGGGCCGCGGAGGGACAATCACTGTAGCGCCGCCGTGGCCACGGACACTGACGGGACGCTGCACCTGATGGTGGGGGCGCACTTCGGGACCTTCGACCACTATCGCATGCCGCCCGACCGGGAGGCATGGGAGCCGGTGGCCGACGGCCAAGCCATCTGCCAGGCGGCGACCTACCCGAGCCTCGTGGGCGACAGCGCTGGGACCCTTCACCTTGCCTATCGCCAGGAGCAGGGCGGCCGCGACCCGCGCCTGTGCTACGCCCGGCGGCCGCGGGACGGCAAGTGGTCGGCGCCGCGGGTGCTCGTGACGAGTGCCGTGACGGAGCATAGCTGGCTCACCAACGCTATCGAGGTGGGGCCGAAAGGGCGGCTGCACCTGGTTTTCACTAACACCCTCCCCGTGGCCGACGCAGGCCCTGATGCCCGCTACTATGGGGCTTCGCATCTGTACTCCGACGACGCGGGGGAGACGTGGCGGCAGTTCGGCCGCGCCGAGCCGCTCAAGGAGCCTGCTCCAGCCGCCACCCTCTCGCGAATCGAGGGCGATACGCTGGACCCGGCGCGCATCGAAACGAAGTACGGCGGCGCCCCAGGCCCGCTCAACTCCTACTACCACAAGATCCTCCTCTCGAACGCCACCATTGACGAAGGCGGCCGGCCGTGGGTGATCATGCACAACCTGCTGACGCGCGCCGCATCGCTGTTCCGCCACGACGATGCCGACGGCTGGGTGGCCACCCCATTGTTGGACGCTGTCCGCTCGGTTCTGCCGGGGTTTCACATCCAGCACTGCGGCCAGCTTTCACGCCGCAGGGACGGCACGATCGAGGCCGTGCTGATGGTGGCGCCGGAAGGCGAGCGTGCCTGGGGGACGAAGGGCACGGAACTCGTCCGGCTCCTGGTGGGGCCTGCGGGCGCCATCCGCAAGACGGAGCTCGTGTGCTTACGGGAGGCCGACATGCCCCATTGGCTGCCGAGCCTCGAGCGCTGGTGCGGGCACGCGCCCATCGAGAGGCCCGCGTTGCTGTACACGCGCGGCATCAACGCAGGCGGCTACCAGCACAACCGGAATAGCGTCAACACAGAGGTCTGGCTGAAGCTCCAATAGAGCGATGAGGCGGGGTGCTGCCACGCGGGCGGCACCCCACACACAAGCCCACGGTGCGAAGAGAGGAGAAGGTCGTCATGGGCAAGTCCAAGGTGATAGCCATCGTCACCGGCGGGATCGTGGTGGCCGCCATCGCGTTCGTGGTGTTCATCTTCGTCATCAAGGCGCTCTGGGCGTGGACGGTGCCCGACCTGTTCCCTATGGCGGTGGAGCAGCGCCTGGTGGCCCCGACCATCTCATGGGGCGCTGCCGCCAAGGTGGCCGTCTTCCTGGCCATCCTCGCCGGCCTCGGCAAGGGCGGCCATGTCCACACCTCTGGCCGTGAAGCGAGCAAGTCTGAGTAGCGTTGCCTTGCGGCCATCCGGCCAGCATGGTAGGATCAAGGGACGACAAGACGGGTGAGTCCGGAGCAACCTGCATGGTGATCGGCAAGGGGTACGAACAGGGCCAGCTCCCTCAAGCGGAGGTGCGCGACCTGGCCGTCAAGGGATTGGGTCAGATCGAGTTGGCGGGCAAGCGGGTGCTCGCCATCATCCCCGACAGTACGCGGTCGTGCCCGCTGCCGATGTTCTTTCCGCTGCTGTGCGATCTGATCCGGCCGAAGGCGAAGAAGCTGGATTACCTGATCGCCCTCGGCACGCACCAGGCGATGCCCGAGGACAAGATCAACGCCCTCCTCGGCCTCACGCCCGACGAGCGGGCGGCGAAATACGCCGACGTGCGTATCTTCAACCACGAGTTCGACCGCCCCGACGCCCTTCGCCAGGTCGGCACCATCTCCGCCGACGAGATCGAGGCCATTTCGGATGGCCTGATGCGCGAGGACGTGCCGGTCGCACTCAACAGACTGATCTTCGACTATGACCAGCTCATCATCTGTGGGCCGACCTTCCCCCACGAAGTGGTCGGCTTCTCGGGCGGCAACAAGTATCTCTTCCCCGGCATCGCGGGGGCCGAGATAATCAACTTCTTCCACTGGCTCGGCGCCGTCATCACAAACCCCGTGATCAACGGCACGAAGTGGACGCCGGTGCGGAAGGTCGTGGACCGTGCGGCCTCGATGATCCCCGTGCCCCGCTTCTGCTTCAGCCTCGTCGTGCTGTTCCAGGACCTCAAGGGGCTGTTCATCGGGCCGCCCGAGGAGGCGTATTCCGCCGCCGCCGATCTCTCTGCGAAGATCCACGTCGTCTACAAGCCCAAGCCCTTCCGCCGCGTGCTCTCCATGGCACCGAGAATGTACGACGACGTGTGGACTGCGGGCAAGTGCATGTACAAGCTGGAGCCAGTCGTGGCCGATGGCGGCGAGCTGATCATCCTGGCCCCGCACGTGGACGAGATTTCCTACACGCACGGCAAGGTGCTCGACCGCATCGGCTACCATTGCCGCGACTACTTCCTGAAGCAGATGGAGCGGTTCCGCGACGTGCCCCGCGGCGTCATGGCACACTCCACCCACGTCAAGGGCATCGGCAAGTTCGCGGGCGGCATTGAGAGAGCGCGGGTCAACGTGGTCCTCGCCACCGCCATCCCCGAGGCCCGCTGCCGCAAGGTCAACCTCGACTACCGCGACCCCGCGACGATCAACCCCGACGACTGGCGCGACCGCGAGGACGAGGGCGTGCTCCTGGTCCCCAAGGCAGGCGAAATGCTCTATCGCCTTGCCGATGGCAGCGTGCCGAGGATCCCCTGAAGCGCATGGAAACCCTCGATGAGATTCCCTTCGCCGTTGACGTGGCGGCTCTGCTGAAAATTCTGCGCATTCCGCCGGGGAGCGACCGTGCGCGCGAAATCCGCCGCGTGGTGAGGGCCGCGCAGAAGATCGCCAAGCCCAAGGCGGTCTACGACATGTGCTTCATCGAGAAGAAGGGCGACGACCGCGTGGAGTTCGGCGGCTCAACCTTCACCAGCCGCGTCCTCCGCGTGAACCTCGACGGGGCAGGGCGGGTGTTCCCCTTCGTGGCCACCTGCGGACGCGAGCTGGCCGACTACGCGGCGTCGCTCGACGACATGGTGCTCAGCTTCGCGCTCGACACCGTGATGGTGAAGGCGCTCGAGGCGGCCATCACCTTCCTGAGCAACCACCTCAAGGAACGCTACGCCCTCGGTCAGACCTCTGTGATGAACCCCGGCTCGCTTGAGGACTGGCCGCTCTCCGAGCAACGCCAGCTCTTCTCCATTTTCGGTGATGTGAAGCAGCTCATCGGCGTCGAGCTGACCGACAGCTTCCTCATGGTCCCCATCAAGAGCGTTTCCGGGATCGTCTTCCCCACGGAGATTCGCTTCGAGAGCTGCCAGCTCTGCCCGCGCGAGGCCTGCCCCAACCGCCGGGCGAAGTACGACCCGAAGCTGTGGGAGAAGCGCTACCGCCGCTCGCCTTGACTGGCCTTGCGCCCATGCTACAATAGCGCAGGTGGGGAGCAAGGCGCTGAGGAGCATGGCATGGGAAGAACGAAAGCGACCCTCAGAGTCCGCAACGCCTATGATGTCGAGAGAGCCGCCCAGGGGCTGATTCCACCCTCTGAGGTGCGCGCGATCGAGGTCGAAGCCATCGTAGACACTGGGGCCACCTACGTGTGCCTGCCCAGGGCCGAGATCGAGAGGCTGGGTCTCCGCTTTCAGGAGAACAGGCCCATCAGGACGGCCAACGGCAGAGCCGTCCGGCGGGTGTTCGCAGGCGCTGAAGTCGAACTCCTCGGCAGGTCCTTTCCGATGAATGTGATGGAGAACGACGAGGAAACGCCTCCCCTGATCGGCTTCTTGCTCCTTGAGGCGCTTGATCTTGTCGTGGACTCGAAGGCTGAGCGTGTCACCACCAACCCCGAGCACGACGGGAAGTGGGTGCTAGACTGCTTCCGGCTGGCTCCCTAGGGCAGCCTCTGCCCTTCCCTCCCGCCGTCCAGGAGGACCAATGCCCACCGCTAGCAACGTCGTCGTCGCCCAATCGGGCGGGCCGTCGCCCGTCATCAACAACTCGCTCCGAGGCGTGGTGGACACCTGTCGGGCGTTTCCCGACGCGTTCGGCACCGTCTACGCCGCCTGGCACGGCATCGAGGGGGTGCTGACCGAGGAGCTGCTCGACCTTAGCGCGCAGCCCGAGGAGGAAATCGCCCTTCTTCGGACGACGCCCGCCGCGGGGGCCATCGGCACCTGCCGCTACAAGCTGAAGGACAAGCAGACCGAGGACTTCGAGCGGATCATCGCCGTCTTCAGAGCCCACGGCATCCGCTATTTCTTCTACAACGGCGGCAACGACTCGATGGACACGGCGAACAAGGTGAGCCAGCTCGCCGCCCAGCGGGGCCTTGACCTGGTCGCCGTCGGCGTGCCGAAGACGATTGACAACGACGTGGGCGACCAGGGATTCAGGCTGATTGACCACACGCCCGGCTATGGCAGCGTGGCCCGCTACTGGGCGTGCATCGTGCAGAACGCCATCGAGGAGAATCGCGGCGCCTGCCCGTCGGACCCCGTGCTCGTCCTTCAGGCGATGGGGCGGAAGATCGGCTTCATCCCCGCCGCCGCCCGCCTCGCCGACCCGGACCGCGAGGCATCGCTCCAGATCTACCTGCCTGAGGCCGGCGTCAAGCTCCCCGAGCTGGCCGAGAAGGTGAACGAGGCGCTCAAGGCGCACGGTTGTGTCGTGGTCGTCGTGAGTGAGGGCCTCGACGTGGGCGACATCGGGGCGAGCAGGGACTCCTTCGGCCACACGCAGTTCAGCGCGAGCGAGACGACGGCGGCCCAGATTGTGGTGAGCTACCTCAACAAGGTCGGCCTCGCGGCCCGCGGCGCCGCCCGCGGCCAGGTGCCCGGCTGCGACCAGCGCGACACCGCCATCTACGCCTCGACGGTGGACCTCGCCGAGGCCTACGCCGTCGGGCAGAAGGCCGTCCTCATCGCCAGGGACGAGGGCACCGGCTGGATGTCCACGCTGCTTCGCACCCCCGGCTTGATCTACAGTGTCGCGTACGATAAGGTATCGTTGCCGCAGGTGGCGAACTCGGAGCGGGCGTTCCCCAAGGCGTGGATCGCGCCGAGCCAGGTGGACGTGACGGACGAGTTCGTGGCCTATGCGCGGCCGCTGATCGGTGAGGACTGGGTGAGCGTGCCGCTGGTCGGCGGCATCCAGCGCTTCGCCCGTCTCCGGCCCAGCTTCGCGGAGAAGCGGTGCCCCGCCTACGTGCCCCAGGCGTACCGCTAGGAGAACGCGATGGCAGACGACATCCGCAAGAAGATGGTGGCCTTGCTGAGCGCCCACAAAGGAAAGACCGCTGCCCCCAGCGCGCCGGTGCACAAGGAAGACCCCGCCATGCTCACGTTCCGACAGGAGTTCCGCGCGTTCTGCAAGGACGTCGTCATGCCGGCGCTCAGCGACGCCGAGCGCCTGCTCAAGCAGCACGGTCACGACTGCGAGGTGGAGGAGGAGACCGCCATCGAGGTGGCCACGGGCGAGAAGCTCGTGCTGTCGGCCCGCATGCGCATCTTCCCGTCCGGCTTCGGCAGGGGCTACTTCCAGAAGAGCGAGCCGCCCTACATCTGGGTGCGGCCCGACGAGGCGCGCCAGCTCGTCCGCGTCCTCACCGGCACCTCGCTCCCCGGCAAGGACCGCCCGCCAACCAGCAACGAATACAGCCTCCAGGACGTCACCAAGGAGACGATTGAGATGGAGGTGCTCAGCGTCCTCCAGGTGATTCTGGGCGAGGCGTGAGGAGGTGACAGCCATGTGCACCCTGCCCAGCCGTGTGGCGGGTTCCTGCGCTCTGCTGCTCCTGGCCTGTTGCCTTGCTGCCGCGGCCGATGCTTGGCAGCCCCTCTTCGAGAAGGAGGGGTGGTACCAGCAGCAGGCGGGCAAGGAAATCGTCTTCCGCGGCAGGCTCGAAGCCGTCAAGGATGCCGACCGCCCGAGCACGCTGATGCGAACGTCGTACTACCGCTTGGGCGACCGCACGGTGTACACGGGGGCCAAGCGGGTCGCCGCGGTCGACGCTCTGGTGGGCAAGGAAGCGGAGATTCGCGGCAAGGCGGTGGACATGGAGCTGGAGGGCCAATCGCTCCGCGAAATCTGGCCCGCCGCCATCCGCATCGCCATCCCAGGCGCCGTCGGACTGGAGCGAGTCGTCCTGCGGGACGTGCAGGGCCTCTGGGGCGGGCGCGACCTGTGGCTGAGCGGCGACGGCAAGCTCATCGTGAACGTGGTAGACCCCAGGAAGGGCGCCAAGGCGGTGAGCCAATACGGCCTCCAATTGTCGGTCGAGCAACTGGCTGCCACCGCGAAGCTGGTGGCCGAGCGCGGCTTCTTCAAGATCGAAATCCCCAACCGCCCCGGCGTGCCCGACGAGGCGCGGCCAACCATCACCGTCCGCCTCACCGACGGCGCGGAGAAGACCGTGGCCAAGTGGGCCAACGACAAGCACGCGGACTTCGACGCCATCTACGGGCGCCTTCTCTCCCTGTGCAAGCTGGCGCAGGAGAAGGGCAAGCTCCTCTTCCAGGGCCCGCGCGGGGCCTCGCCCAAGCCGCCCGACGAGGTGGTGCCGCTGCCCAAGGCGGATTGATCCTGCCCCACAAATCCAGCCCCTTCTCCAGGGGGCTTCTACGGGACGGAGCGGCGTGTGGCACGGCTGGCTTGGCCAGCCGTGTCCTCTCCACGAGCACGCAGAAGACACGGTTGGACAAGCCAACCGTGCCACCGCCGGATGAGTACATCCGACCACGTGAGGATGGGGGCGGCCTGTGTCCACCGCGCCACTTGCGCGACGCAGCGGGAATCGTATACTGGCTGGCGTCAGCGTGGGGACGAGACTGTCGGCCATGAGGAGAACCGATGATGTCAGCGAGAGCGACGACGACTCGGCGCGGCTTCCTCCGGGGCGCGGCGGCGGCCGCGGCGGCCCCGCTCTTCGTGCGGTCCAGCGCCTTCGGGGCCAACGACAAGCTCACGATGGGCTGCATCGGCATGGGCGGACAGGGCAGCGGGGACATGGGCGGCTTCATGCACTTCTCCGACCTCCGCGTCCTCGCCGTCTGCGACGTGCGCAAGGCCAACCGCGAGCGGGCCAAAGCCTCCGTGGACAAGCGCTACAACAACCAGGACTGCCAGGCCTACGGCGACTTCCGCGACATCGTCCACCGCCCCGACATCGACACCATCCTCATCGGCACGCCCGACCACTGGCACGCCATCATCTCCTGCGAGGCGATGAAGAACGGCAAGGACGTCTACTGCGAGAAGCCCGAGACCCTCACGGTCCGCGAGGGCCGCATCATGACCAACGTCGCCCGCCGCTACGGCCGCATCTTCTCCGGCGGCAGCCAGCGCGTGTGGGGCGACTACAACTGGTTCCACCGCATGGTTCGCGGCGGCGCCATCGGCGAAGTGAAGGAGGCCTGGGTGGACTGCTGGGGTCCCTCGACCGACTGCCCTCTCCCTGGGCAGCCCGTGCCGCCGGACATAGACTGGGAGATGTGGCTCGGCCCGGCCCCCTGGGCGCCCTACAACCCGGGGCGGCTCGGCTTCCGCCCCTGGCGCGACTACTCCGGCGGCGGAATGACCGACTGGGGCGCCCACAACTTCGGCGGCGCACTCTTCACCATGAACCTCCACCGCACCGGCCCCGTCGAGGTCATCCCGCCCGGCGTGAACGGCGAGACGCTGCTGACCTTCGTCTTCGCCAACGGCGTGCGCATGCACCACAAGGGCGGCTGGGGCGGCAACCTCTCCTTCCGCGGCACCGAGGGCGAAATCCCCGCACGCGCCGGAGGCAAGGCCGCCCGCAAGGAAGCCCCGAACGTCTACATCCCCAACTACAAGGGCCACGGCGGCATCTTCGGCGACTTCCTTCACTGCGTGAAGACCCGCGAGCTGCCCTTCCGCGACATCGAGGTCGCCCATCGCACCACCACCGTGTGCCACCTGGGCAACATCGCCTACTGGCTCGGCCGGGCGTTCAAGTGGGACCCCGACAAGGAGGAGATCATCGGCGACCCCGAGGTCGCCCGCTGGCTCGACCGCCCAAAGCGCGAGCCCTGGTCCCTCTGACCCCGTTCGTAGTTCCGCCTTCAGGCGGTCTTGGGTGGCAGGGCTTGCACACCTGCTCGCGGAACCGAGGACGAGGACGACGACGAGGACGAGTGGGTAGGGTGTGCATACATGCACGCGGAACGAGAGGGGAACGCATCATGGCTCGCCTGACAACCGCTGTCGCTCTTGCCGCAGCTTTGGCCCTGGCCGCCTGCTTCCGCCTTGAGCCGGATGTGGTCAGGACCCAAGGGCACTCGCAGCCGCAACCGAAGGCCCGTCGCGCCTTCGCCCCACCCAAGCTGAGCACCGACCCGCTTCGCCCGCCGAGAATGGGCCAGTGGTCCGACGACGGCCTTCGCTACCAGGAGCAGGAGGAAACCAGCGGCAGCCCCTTGCTACCGTTCCCCCTCTTCCGACGCCGCACGGCCGCCGGGTCGCCACGCGTCCACGAGGTCCGGCCGCAGGCCCCGCAGGTCATCCCAGACAGGTAGGCGTCTCCCGGGGCACCGTCTGTCATTCTCAGCGTTCGACGTTCGCTTGGTTGCTGCCGACGACCGCGCTGTGGGAAATGGGGAAACGGCCCCGCTCCACGCGAGGGCGGGTGGGGGATCGGGGGGTCGAAGCCCGGAGGGCGTGTTGCCCAAACGGTGAACTCGTTGGGAGCTCCGCCTTCAGGCGGTCTTCTCCTGCCCCAGATCCGCCTGAAGGCGGGACTCCGAACAGGCCTTTTCCCCTGAAGAGGTTTGGGGAACACGCCCCGAAGGGCTGACCCCCCGCGGGGGATGGCCGAAGGGGGAAGCGCCGCGAGTATGGCCGCCAACCCTGGCGCCTGCTCCACTCCCGACTCGTCCCCGTTGTCTTGGAAACCAGACACCCCGCCGCCATACTGTATCACCTCTGCCGGCGCCGCGCACTGATACAGTATGGCGCTCTGGCGATCCGGGCGGCTCTGCGGCCTTTCCTCCCATACTTGATCACTTTCCTCCCCCTCTAAGGTGATCAAGTATGGCGCTTTGGCCATCCGGGGGCTTCCGGGGCCGTTCCTGCCTATCTGTATCACTCTTTCCCTCTCTGGGTTGATGCAGATAGGGAAGCAGAATCGCGGGGCAATGCCTTTGTAAGGGTTGGGGTGAGGGTGCTTGTGTCCTCGCCAGCCTCGCGGGAGGCACCCTCAGCCTGCCCCTCCCCCCAAGAGGGAGAGGGAAAAGCCCCCCTTGCTAAACGCGTGCCGAAGTTCCCGAGGCTGGGACCTATTGCTTTGCGGCCAACGGCAGCGATGGGGGACTGAGCGGGCGTCGCGGTGGCCTTGGGGTTGCGCCCGAAGCGGGAGCCCTTCACTGTTCTTGGTTTGGAGCTCCTTCTTGACGACGCGGGGGTGGCTCAGGCGGGGTGAATTGGACTCCCCCCGCGGCTCCGTGCCGACCGAGCCCAGGGGTTCTTCTTGCGCGAGGGGACCCGGTGCGTTAGCATATGACCACGCCGGCCAGCAGAGGGAGTGCCGCGCGACGGCCGGAATCCTCTCACAATAGCATTCCGGCGATGGTGGCGGTCGTGTAGGAGGCGAGGGCGCCGCCCACGAGGGCGCGGAGGGCAAAGCGGGAGAGGTCGGGGCGCCGCTCGGGGGCCAGGCTCCCAATGCCGCCGATGATGATGCCGAGCGAGCCGAAGTTGGCGAAGCCGCACAGGGCGAAGGTGCCGATGCCGGCCGAGACGGGCTGCAACGCGCCCGCCTTCACCATGCCCGCCAACTGATCGTATGCGATCCATTCGTTGGCGCTGATGCCCAGGCCCATGATGGAGCCGACGGCCTTCGCGTCGCCCCATGGGACGCCCATGAGGAAGGCCAACGGGCGGAAGAGCCAGCCGAAGATGTCCTCGAGCCGGGTCGGCCAGCCGTGCCATCCGATGCCTGCCATGCCCCGGCTCAGCTCGCCAAGGAGGTAGTTCACGAGCGCCAGGAGCGCGACGAAGGCGACGAGCATCGCCGCCACGTTCAGGGCCAGCTTCAGGCCGTCCGACGCCCCGGCCGCGGCCGCGTCAATGACGTTTCGCGTCTCGCGCTCGAACTTCGCGGGCGCGGCCCCCGAGGTCGCCGGCTCCTCGGTCTCCGGCTCCATGATCTTGGCGATGGCGAGTGCCGCGGGGGCCGACATGACGCTCGCGCACAGGAGGTACTTGGCCTCGATGCCGAACGACATGTAGACGGCCATGACGCTGCCCGCGATGGTGGCCAGGCCGCCGACCATGACGGCGAACAGCTCGGACCGCGTGAGGTTGGCCACGTAGGGGCGGATGAGGAGGGGGGCTTCGGTCATGCCGAGGAAGATGTTGCCCGCCCCCGAAAGAGCCTCGGCGCCGCTCACCTTCATCGTCCGCCGCATCAGCCAGGCCATGCCCGCCACCACCCGCTGCATGACACCCAGGTGGTAGAGGATGCCCATGAGCGAGGCGAAGAAGATGATGACCGGCAAGGCCCGGAAGGCGAGCGGCAGGTCCACTCGGTACTGCACCTTGCCGATCTCATCGGTCAGCAGCGCCGTCTGCCCCTTGCTGCCGAACACGAAGGCGATCCCCGCGTCGGTGAACCCGATGAGCTGGTGGAACGCATCGCCCAGCCAGCCGAAGACGGCTCGCCCCGGCCCTGTCTTGAGGATGACGAGTGCGAAGGCGAGCTGGAGCCCCAGCCCCCACAGCACGGTGCGAACCGGGATACGGCGCCGGTCGCGCGACAGCAGCCACGCCACGCCGATCAGCACCCCAAGCCCCACCACCCCGATGAGCCGCTGGCCGATGTTGGTCATGTGTGTCTCCCTATCTGCTCCCGCCCCACGCTCCACACGTGGCCAATGAGAGGGAACTCTCCTCCCTCCCCCTTGGGGGGAGGGTAGGGGTGAGGGTGCCTGCCGTGGGGCTGGCGCGAACTCTAGCACCCTCACCCCGGCCCTCTCCCCGAGGGAGAGGGGGAAGAAGGCCACTTAGAAACTATCTCAAAA
Organism: Planctomycetota bacterium; assembly: GCA_016872855.1. Classification (GTDB taxonomy): domain Bacteria; phylum Planctomycetota; class PUPC01; order DSUN01; family DSUN01; genus DSUN01. The sequence goes on along the minus strand of VGYV01000036.1, from coordinate 108 downwards.
CCCACGCGGGCTGCGTTGCCGGCGTCAGCGGGGCGGATGCAAGGCGCGGCGACGAGGCGATGCAACGGAGAGCATCGTCGAGGAGCCGCAACACAGCAGACGCCCCGC
>VGYV01000035.1 GCA_016872855.1 Planctomycetota bacterium | reverse complement strand
GTCGGTCTGGTCCTCGAAGCGGGTGGTGGTCGCGTCGAGCATGGCCGACACGTCGGTGTAGCGGTACTCGGAGACACCGGCGGCGAGGGGGATGGTGCGGCACTCCTTGATGACCGCGAGGCCCGAGCCGCGGGCGAGGGCCTGGAGGCTCGCGTCGCGCGACTCCTCGTCTGAACCATCGCCGAAGAACTCCTCCGCCATGGTCCTCTCGCCCCCCTCGCCGAGCGGGGTGTAGATGGTGAGCTGGCTCTCGCCCGGCTTCATCGCCACGGCGGCGGCATCGGCGACCCGGCTCGCCCACGCCAGAGCAAAGCACATTGACGCCACGATCAGGGCCTTACGCATCGCACTTTCCTCCTTCAAGAAGAGAACCCGATACGGGGTGCCATGGGACCTCTGCCAGGAAGGGACATAAGGGACGCAAGGGACCAGAGGGACAAATAGCGTGCCAGCCGCTTCCTGCCGTTCCATGTCCCTTCTGTCCCTTTGGTCCCTTGAGTCCCTTGGGTCCCTTCCTCGCTGGGTCCATTGTCAGAACTCTCGATAGCCCACGGGCTCGGGCGGCCACCAGTAGAGGACGGTGTAGGTCACGGTCGCCCTGCCATTCGCGGGCACGGGCAGGGCGAACTCGATGCTGCGGTCGTCGAGCGGCTTGTGGGGCAGGCTGCTCTTCTCGACCTTCCAGTTGGTTGCGCGGTAGAGGTGTTCGAGGACGTAGACGGTGATGGGCGTGGGCTTGTGGTTGCGCAGCTCGATCTCGAAGCTCTCGCGCACCTGGTCCACCTTCGGCTCCTCGTACGTCTTGCGGACCCTGTGGCCGACGACGTCGAAGGCGCTGCCGAAGTAGAGGCGGAGCCGTTCGTCCCGCGGCGTGTGGCGGATGGCCTCGCCGCCGACGAACTCGGGGCTGCCGTCGGCTGGGTCGCGCTGGTAGAGGCGCACGATGCCGCCGGGGAGCGGGATGCCCAGGCCCGCCTCCCTGCGGTTCTCGAACTCGACGTGGGCGCGGACGCTCGTGCGGCACTCGGCCCCATACGACTCATCGCGGTGGCTCCCGTAGTCCCACCAGTCATCGGGCAGATGGGCGCCATCGTAGGTGTAGACCCGCTTGACGGGGACAGCGGGGACGCGGAGCAACTCGATCTGCTTGGTCTGGTTGTTCTCGACGGTCGTTGTGCGCTGGAGGGTGTAGAGGTGGTACTCAAAGAGCGGCTTCTCGGTGAACTGCGGCTCGGCGTCCTCCTCATCGCCACCGAAGAACTCCTGGGCCATTTCCCAGCGGGAGGGCAGGCGTGGCGGGTTGGCGCGGTGCACGTCGCCCGCCACGAGCTTCACGCGGGCGTCGGGAAAACGGGTGCCGCAGACGTTGGCGAGCGTGACCCAGCCACTCAGGTCGAGCTTCGTCCCGTCGTCGTTCAGCGTCGCCGTGTAGTCGCAGCGCCACGCAAGGCCGCCCGTCTGGTAGGAGACCACCACGTCGTGGTCCCCCGCCTGCCGCGCCTTGAGCTTCCAGGCGAGGGTGGGGCGGGTGACGAAGTTGGCGGGAAGCTCGGGGAACCGGAGCTTGTAGATGCTGAAGTAGGGCCGCTCGGGCCGGAAGAACTCGCTCTCGTCCCAGTACTTGCGCTCGCCGGGCTGGATGGCCCTTGCCGAGCCATCCCTTCCGCGGATGATGAGGGGGAAGTCGGCGGACAGAAGGGTGCCGCGATGGCGGCTGCCCTTCGCGTCGGTAAGCTCCACTGGGCGGTCAATGAAGCGCTTGAGGAGGGCCTCGGAATCCACGAGGTCATACAGGAAGTTCTGCTCGAGGACGGTTGTGCCGTCGGGGTCGGTCTGGTCGAGGAGGCGAGTGGTCGTGGCATCGAGCATGGCCGCCACGTCGCTGAAGCGGCACTCGCCGACGCCCGCGGGGAGGGCGACGGAGCGGCATTCCCTGACGACCGCGAGGCCGAGGTGGCGGGCCTGGGTCGCCAGCAGGTCGCCCGACGATGGCTCGCGGCCACCGGGGCTTTCGTGCCTCGCCACGCGGGCGAGGTCGTCCTGGAAATCGTCCCTGTCCTCGGAGTGGGGGGAGTAGATGGTGAGGCAGACCTGGCCTGGCTTGAGGCGGCTGGGCGGCCTGGGCGAGGCCGCCTGGGCCGCCAGCGCGCCGGCAACAAGGAGGGCGGGGACGAGAGGGGGGCATCGCATGGGCAGCGTCTCCTCAGCCCCCGCTCAGTGTAGCCCGGGCCGGAGGGATTGGCAAGAGGAACCGCGGTAACAAGCGTGTAACGGAGGAATGGGGCTGCTGGCCGGACCGACTACAAACCGACTGCCGACCGATTCTTGAAAGAATCTTGCGTCGAACGCTCCGGCCCCAAGTGCCATAACCACCAGCCGTTGCGGAGACGGCCCTCGCCATAAGCCCGGCGGTTACTGGCGAGTCCTCGGACGCGATGCGTACATATGGGTGGACGGGGAAGGGGCGAGAGGGACACAAGGGACCCAAGGGACAAAAGGGACCATTGAGGTGGCTGCCGCGGCGTGTCCCTTATGTCCCTTTGGTCCCTTTTGTCCCTTGGGTCCCTTTGGCTAGAGGCGCTCAGGGTGGGTACAGGCCGAAGCCCGTGCGGACGGGCCGCGCGGGCCTGGGCCGGCGTCACCGGGTGGGTGACGAGATTGGTTCAGATGGCTTCGACGGATGCGACTTCGGGGACTTCCTTCTTGACGCGAGCCTCGATGCCGCGCTTGAGTGTGATGCGGGACATGGGGCATCCGCCACAGGCGCCCTTGAGCTTGACCTTCACGATGCCGTCGGCCCCCACGTCCACCAGCTCCACGTCGCCGCCGTCGGCCTGGAGCATCGGGCGGATGGTGCCGATGACGGCTTCGACTCGTTCGCGCAGTTCGGCCATGCGGGCTTCCTTTCTCCTGAGGGTGGCCGGGGCAAACGCTCGCTCCCGGCCTCTACATCTAGTGTGCCATAGGAGAGGGGCGCTGTCAAGCGGCTAGCGCCCTTGTGTGGCTGCGAAGCGGTCACCGTAGGCGTGGCGCCGGCCGGCGAGGTCGCGCAGGATGACGCCATCGTCCCAGATTTCCTCCAGACGGAGTCCATTGACCTCGTCGCCGAGGAAGAGACGATGGTACTCGCCCGTGGTCTCGTGTCGGAGGACGGCCTGGAGCCCGCCTTCGATGCGGACGATGGCCGCCAGCCTATAGGGGTGGCGAGTGGGGGGGTCTGCCCGCTCTCCGCCGGCCTTCGAGCCCTTGCCGTTGCCCGCCAGCTTGCCCTGTCCCTGGTCGCCGGCCTTGCCTTTCTTCCCGGCGTCTTTGTCGTCACCCGGCGTCTCCTTGCGGCGCTCCTGGCCATCTTCTTCGGGCTTCTTCTTCTCGCGGTCGTCGGCCTTGGGCTCGGGCTGCCTCTCGGGCAGGCGCGGCATCTTGGGCGGAGGGGCGACGAGCCGGCGATGGCCGCGCTGCTGGAGGCTGGCGAGGTCGCCGGGGGCGAGGGTGCCATCGAGGCTGGCGTCACCCTGATGGGCGGCGACGGGGCTGGTGGTGGGGGCGCCGGGGGCGGGGGGACGGTGGGAGAGGACGAGACCGAGCTTGATCATCACGAGGAGAAAAAGGGCAGCGGCGACGAAGAAGAGGACGCGCTCCTTGGTCCATCCCTTGCTCATGGGTCACCTCTTTGCTGGCGGGGGTCCGCCTTTCTTATCGGGAGCGGGAGGGGCAGCGTTGTACATATCCTCGAAGCGGCCGGCGAACTTGTAGTGCTTGCCCTTGGAGTCGGCGACGACTACGGCGTCGTCGGTGATGGAGACGACGCGGAGGTCGTCCATGACGGTGTCGCCCTCGAACTTGCGCATGTATTCGCCGCTGTCCTTGTTTCGGAGGACGGCCTGGCGGCGTGGCTCTGGCTCGTGGATGCGGACGATGGCGGCGAGCTTGAAGGGGAGGGACTCGGCGTCGCCGGCCTTGGGGATGACGAGCTTGGGCGCCTCATCCTTGGGCTCCGTCTCGGTGCCCTTGACGGGGGGCGGATCGGTGGCCTTGAGCGGGGGAGGGTTAGTGGCCTTGAGCGGGGCAGGGTTCGTGCCCTTTGTGGGCGGCACAGAGACGACGGTGGTGGCGTGCTTGGACTTGATGTCGAGGATGAGGGAGTAGTTGGGGTGGCGGAAGGTGTAGGCGAGCTTGTTGGAGGTGGCGGCGAGTTCCTTTGGGACGGCTTCGAGGGCGAGGCGTGTGAGGCCGCTGCTGGGGGCGTCCTTGGCGGTGATGTCGAAGTGGTCGCCGGGGGTGGCGATGGTGATGCAACCGACTTCGCACTCGACGTTTGGCGTGGCGTCCGTGAGGGCGATGATGGGGGCGGTCCAGAGGGTGGGGACCTTGAGGGGGGCTTGGACGACGACAGTGACCTGGCAACGGTAGTAGGCGCGCTTGGTGGGGACGGGGATGACTGGGACGATGAGCTTCGCGCCGTCCACGCCCCACTTGCGGTTGGGGTCCGCCTCCCTGCTGGTGACATCGGTGATCTGGGTGCCTGCGGGGAGTCGGAAGCTGAGCTCGGGGGCTGGGGTGGGGGACATGCGGCACTCATAGGTGTAGCGGCTGATGAGGTTGGAGGAGGCGCTGTAGCCTGTGAAGCAGTGGACGATGGCGGAGCGGACGAAGAGCTGTCGGGACTGGGAGGGGCCGCCGCCGAAGGGGTGCTTGTCGCCGCGTTCGAGATAGGTGTCGAGGCCGTGAGTGCCGAGGAAGTCGCTGATGGCGCCGTCGCCGGGGAGGACGGTGGCGGCTGGGACCATGGGGCTGCCGGCCGGGCGGTCCTGGTGGGTGAGGAAGAGGGCGAGCTTGATCATCACCCAGACGAAGAGCGCGGCCCCGACGAGGAAGGCGACCTGTTCCTTTGTCATCTGTCTGGCCATGGCTGGGTCCTCGAGTCGGTCAGAAGCCCCTGGGGATGATAGTCGAGTCGGTGGTGGGTGCCCGCTTCGTGGTGGTCTTGGGGGCCTGGATGGTGAGGAAGCGGAGGGCGGCGAGCTGTAGCTCCACCTCGAGGTGGGGCGGCATGACCCCGCCGGGTTCGTTGGGGAAGCCCGTGGCGTCGCGGGCGATGGTGCCTGGGATGGACTTGACTTTGAGTGCGCGGACGAGGAAGAAGCGTGTGGCGGCAAGGTCGCCCTCGCGGATGGGGTTGCGAGGCGCCTTTCCCTCGGTGGCCGGGCAGCGGTCGGAGTCGGGCTCGACGGCGGCTTCGAGCTGGATGGTGAGCTTGGCGATCTGCTGTGGGTACGCGGCCTCGAGGAGGCGGCGGTTGAGCCTTGCGAGCTCTTCGGGGGCGAGGGTCTTGCGGTCGAGTTTCAGCAGGCCCTCGGCCTCGTTGGCGATGGCGACCTTGGCGAAGGCTTTGGGGTGGTGGAGGTCGCGCTGGGCGGCCAGGAGGTCGTTGAGTGCGGCCAAGAGGTCGGCTTTCTGGGCATCGCTGGGCTCCGCGCCGTCGCTGATCTGTTCGATGATCGTGTGGGCGGCGGGGGGCAGGAGCTCCCAGAGGCGCTTGCTTGCGTTGGGCTCGCGCTCGCCGGACTGGCTTCGGAGCTTGGCGCAGAAGGCCCGCCAGTTGAGGATGGAGTCAGGGGTGAGGCGGGGGTTGCCGGGGTCGAGGACCTTGGTGGCCATGGCATTAGCGACGAAGATGGACTGCTGGGGGTCGGCGGGGTCGGGGCGGAAGATGGTGAAGCGCTCCTTGAGGGCGCCCTGTGCAGCGTCGGGGGAGAGGTAGGAGGGGCTGCCTGTGAGCCGAAGGATGAGCTTCTGCGGCGCCGTCGCGTCGGCGCGGGGGGCGGGTGCGGTGGGGGCGAGGCCCTCGCCGCCTGGGGCTGGGCCGGGGGCCTCCGGCCCGTCGGCGGGCGCGCCCTCGGGCTTCGGGGGGGCCGCAGGGGTGGGCTTCGTGGGGTCCACGGGCTCCTCGGCGCCGCTTGGGGCCTTGGCGACGCGGCCGTGTGCGCCGTCGAGGGCATGGAGGAAGGCGAGGAGGGTGGGCGGGTCGCAGCGGATGCGGACGGTGAGGGGGTATGCGACGGCGACCTCGGCGCCGCCCAGCTTCAGCCTGTAGGGCTCAGCGGGGACGATTGAGGTGATTTCGTCCACGTTGAGGCGGATGGCGAGGTGGCCGAGCTCGTGGACGAGTGCGATCTGCATGATGCGGGTCTCGGGGTCCTTGATGGCTCCTGGGGTGGCGACCTCGGGCATGCCGAAGACCTTGTCGAGGAGTGGCACATTGCGCGTGCTGGCGAGCCACACGATGCCGTCGGCCTGGTCCTTGATTGTGCACTCGTCGCCGGCCATCAGTTCGCCGAAGAGGGCGTAGTTGTAGGCAAGGGTCACGTACTCGCGCCGCTTGTCGTCAGCGGCGCGGGTCTCGGGGATGCGGAAGGGGTAGCGGGGGACGAAGGTCATCCAGGTGCGCATCTCGTCCAGGTTGGCCTGGAGCACCTTGTTGCTCGCTTCGATGTCCTGCACGGCGCGGCGCATGGGCACGCCCTTGCCGCTCTTGGGGTAGTATTGGTCCATCTTCGGCTTGTGCTTGCGAAGGTCTATCTCCGCCTTGTTGTAGCGTGACGCATCGAGGGTGACGACGGTGGGTCCGAGGCCGAAGAGGGAGGGCCAGAGGACGATGAGTGCGAGGAGGGCAGCCCCGACGACGATGGCGAAGAGCTTGTTCTGCTGAAGGAATTCCACGGGACCTGTCCTGTTAGCCGCCCGCGAAGGGGACGGTGAAGAAGACATCAATCTTGAAAGTACGACGCGCCTCGGGCTCTCGGGCGTCGGGGTATTTGGTCACTTTGCCCCGGCTGTAAAGGTCTTTGCGTTCGAGGAGACTAGTCAGGAAGTTATCCACGATATGCAGGGCTGCGGCGATGCCGATGGCCTTGCCGTTGGGCATCTCGTCCACGCGGCCTTCGATGACGAGGTGGGTGGCGGGCTCGGACGGGGCCTTGCCGGCCATGGCGACGGGCCTGTCGGTGACGGCCTGGACGGATTCGAGGATGAGTTCGGGCGGGGTGGCCTCGCGGAGGACGGCGATGGCCTCGCAGGAGCGGCGCCCGGTGTCGAGCACGTGCTTGAGGCCGACGGTGTGGCCGGCGAGGCCGGCGTTCTGAGTCTGGTGGGCTTTGAGCTGCTTCTCGAGGTTCTCGGCTTCGCCGGCGAGCCTCCTGATGAGATCGACATCGCGCTGTGCCTGAGCGGTGGCGAGGTTGGAGGAGTAGACCATGGCGGCGAAGGCGAGGGCGAAGACGGCGGCGGCGCCGTAGAGGAAGAAGGCGCGCTGGAAGAACTCGCGGCGCCGGCGCGTGGCCTCGGGCAGGAGGGTGATGGGGCGAACGCGCCGCTCGTCCAGCTCGCGCAGGGCGAGGCCGATGGCCACGCTGTAGCTGGCCGCGTTGGCCGCCGCGTCGGCGCGCGCCGCGGGCGCCAGGGGGCTGGTGTCGAGGTGGTTCAGGGGGTCGAAGACCTCGACGGGCACGCGGAAGCGGTGGGCGAGGAAGTCGCGCAGGCCCCGCAGGTAGGCGCAGCGGCCGGTGAGCACCACGTCGTCTATCTTCAGGTTGGGCATGCGCGTCTGGGTCTGGCAGTACTTGATGGTGGCCTGGAGGGTGTTGTAGATGTTTTCGGCTGGTTCGAGGAGCGCGGCGGAGAGGTGTGCTTCGGGGGTCGAGGCGTCAATCTCGGCGGCGACGTCGAAGTGGGCGGGGAGGAGTGCGCCCTGGGCAATCTTGAGTTCCTCGGCCTCGCGGAGTGGGAGGTGGAACTCGTCCTGGACGGCCTCTGTGAAGCGGTTTCCGCCGAGGGTGAGGTTTCGGACGAAGAGGAGCTTGGCGTTGCGCTGCACCACGACGTCAGTGTGCTGCGCCCCGATGTCCACCAGCAGGGTCGTGCGGTCGTTGAAGATGGCCTCGTCCTTGGCGTTGACGTAGGCGTTGAAGAGGGCGATGGCGTCGAGCGTGAGGCCCTCGGGCCGCACGCCGGCGCGCCCCAGGAGGCCCAGGTGGCGCTGAAGGGTCTTGTCGCGCGCCATGACGACGAGGACGGTGAACTCCTCGGCTCGCGAGGGCAGGTCGAGGAGCAGGAAGTCGTGGGTCTGCTCCTTGGTGGCGGCGGTGGGGTCCTCCGTGGCCTCGTACTCGATGAGCTTGCGCAGCTTGTCGGGCGTGGTGGGGGGGACGTGGAGGTACTTGACGAAGTAGTCGTGGCCGGCCAGTCCTGCGGCGGCCGGGCCGCCGCGGATGCGCCCGCGGCGCACCAGGAGGCGCAGGAGTTCGGCGAGGCGCCGGTCCTTGCGCTCGCTGTCCTCGACGAAGGCCAGGTCGCCCAGCTCGAACGTGGCGGCGCGGACCAGCGCCACGTGGCTGCCGCGCTTTCGGAGCACGACGGCCTTCAGGGCGTGAGAGCCCACGTCAATGCCGATGGCGGTCTGGGTCTTGGGCATCTGAGATTTCCGATTTCCGATTTCCGATTTCCGATTGAGGAGCCAAAGGAAGGGCGGCTTGCGTCAAGCCTGAGCGCTCCTCTGCCTGAAATCGGCAATCGGCAATTGGCAATCCTAGCTACGGCAGCGGGGCTGGCTGGACGACGGGCGGGGCGGCCTCGCCGCCCGTGGCGCGCGGGCGCGGCCCCACCACCGGCGTCTCGTCCGCCCGGCCCGAATCAGCGTACCGGGCACCCGTGGGGGTGATGACCTCGATCTGGACGAAGATCAGGAGGTTGCTCTTTTCGTCCTTGAAGCTGCGGTTGGAGAACAGCCAGCCGAGGAGCGGGATGTCGCCCAGAAGGGGGATTTTCGACATCGTGCGCTTCTTGCTGTGGCGGACGAGTCCGCCGAGGCCCACCACCGAGCCGTCGGCCACGGTGAGTTTGGTGGAGATTGCCCGCTCGCTGATGATGGGCCGGGTGATCGTGACCGTCATTGGCTGGCTCGCGGTGGTCCCGCCCTGCTGGCCGTTCTGCTGCTGGGTCTGGGTGGTGGACTGGTATGGGAGGACGACGGGGAAGGAATACTCGTCCACCTTCTCGCGGTAGCGTGGGTTGAGGGTGATGGAGATGTAGCGGGTGTCCTTGCCGATGCTGGGGGCCACGTCGAGCACGATGCCCGTGTACTCATCCTCGGCGAAGACTGGGGTGATGACCGGCTCGCTGGAGAGCATCCCCGGGTAGTAGCCGGGAATCGGCTGTTGCTGCTGCTGTTGCTGGTAGTAGTAGGGGTTGCCATAGGTCGTGCCCGAGATGTCGGCGCGGTCCACCTCGTAGTCCTCGATGTAGACCAGCGTCTCGGTGGCGCTGATGGAGGCCGTGCAGTTGTTCACGCAGATGACGCTTGGGGCGGCGAGGGTGCGGGTGCCGCTGACGCGGTTGAGCGCATCGAGGATGACCTCGAAGGTGCCGCGGTCGAAAACCCCGGTCCAGGTGAACTGGGCAGGGTCGGCCCCCTCGGTGCCCATGCGTTCGCCGGTGAAGGGGAACTCGGCCTTGCCGGTGCGGTACTCGGTGAAGGGCCTCAGCGCGCCGGTTGAGTCGGTGTACCAGGTGTTCTTCGTGAAGTCCCAGCCCTGTCCCGCCTCGCTGGTGCCGCAGAGCCAGTTGAGGGTGGTCTTGAGGCCGATGGACTCGAAGTTGTCGGCGCGGACGTCTATGAACAGGGCCTTGACGAGGACCTGGATGGGGATTTGGTCAATGGGGTCGAGCATGCGGATGACCTCGTGGTAGGCGTCGCGGGTGGTGCGGAGGTAGAGAAGGTTCATCTTGCGGTCGACGAGGGTGAAGGAGCCCTGGGGCCACTCGATCAGGCTGGGGAGGGCGGCGATGAGCGTCTCGATGTTCGAGGTGGTGGGTGGCGGGAGGGGGGCCGCGGTGGCGCCCTGGCCGGCCACGGCGCCCGAGGGGGGGGCCTCCCCCACGTCCACCAGCCCGTAGTTGAACGGGATGACGAACGACTCCAGGCGTGGCTGGTCGGGCGTCGTGATGAGCACGCCGTCCTCGGTGGTGGTGAACAGCAGGCCGTGGTTCTTCGCAATGTAGTCGAGGAGCTGGCGCAGGGGGTAGTTGGCGATGTGGACGGTGATGGTCTTGTCGGCGACGACCTCGGGGTTGTAGATGAGGTTGACGCCGGTCGAGCGGAACAGCAGGTCGAGGAAGTAGTCCAGGTCGGCCTCGATGAGGTTCACGCTCACGCGCTGGTTGAGCTTCTCCTCGAGTTCTGGGCTGGTGATGCGGACGACTGGGCGGGAGAGGTCAATCGGCGGCCTGGCGACGGCGGGCGGGAGGTCCTGAGGCACGCTCATCGCGTCGGTCTCGGCCAGCCGCCGCTCGATGGTCATCCTGTGCTCCAGGTCCTTCTCAGCCGTCTCCAGCTCCTGGGCCTTGATGCGGGCCTCCTGGTTGAGGGAGCGGGCAAGGTGGAAGGTGCGGTCCTCGGCCATTAGCTCGGCGGTGAGCTTGGCGCACTCGTCGTAGCTCTTCTTGCGGAAGAGCTCCTCGGCTTCGAGGTAGCGCTGGTAGAGGCGGGCCTTCTTGGCCTGTTCGGGCGTGAGGGCCTGGCCGCCTTCGGCCAGGCGCCGCATGAGGCTGCGGCGCAGGAGTGCCGCCGTCTGTTTGTTGCGCTCCGAGTGCTTGCTCGTCGTGGTGATGGGGGCGAGAATGTCGAGGGCTTTGTGAAGCATCGGGCGCGGGTCCTGGTCCAGCTTGGCTCCCTCGGCGAGGTCCCAGGCCTGCTGGATGAGGCGGCGGCCCTGGGGGTCGGCCTCCGCGGCAGGGGGCGCCGCCTTGGGCTGTGGCGCCGGGGCTTCGGCGGGGGGCACGAGCGGCGCGGCGGCCGGCGCCTCTGCGGCGAGCTCCTTGGTCGAGCGGGTGACGGGGGGCCGGTCTCCGGCGGCTTTGGGCTCCGCGGGCGCCTCGGGGCCTTCCCCGAGGGCGGTCTTCGCCTGGGCGATCAGCTCGCGGGAGCCGGCGGCGGGGCCGGACAGGTCGAGGATGCTGGTCACGCGGCGGCGCAGGTCCAGCTCCCCGGCGGCCTCGGCCAGGCGCCGCTGGGCGCGGGCGTTCTTAGGCTGGAGGGCGAGGACGGTTTCGCAGGCCTTGGCGGCGGCGGCGTAGTTGCCTGCGGCGAAATGCGCGTCCGCATCGGCCAGGAGCTGGTCCACCTGCTTCTGGCGCGCCCGCTTCTCGTCGTCCTGGAGCTTCACGCGGATGGCGTCGAGGCGGGAGGCGACGCGGCGGAAATTGGGGTCCTCGAGTGCGATCTGGGCGTAGAGCTTCTGGGCCTCGGCCAGGCGCCCCTCGCGGTAGAGGGCCTCGGCGGCGTCGTGGAGCTTGCCCAGGCGCTCGCGGCGCGCGGCCTCAGTTTCGGCCGGGGCCTCGGGCGCCTTGGCGGCGGGTGGCGGGGGCGCGGGGTCCTTCTTCGCCTCGGCGGCTGGCGGGGCCTTGGGCGCGGGGGGCGTGGCCTCGCCGGCGCCGAGCGGGCCGGCGCAGAGGGCCAGGGCCATCAGGGCAGCGAGCTGAAGATTGCGGATTGCTGATTGCGGATTGCGGATTGAAATCCGAAATCCGAAATCCGAAATCCGAAATCGGGTGCTACCCGTCATGCAGGTCGCTCCTTTCCATTTTCCGCGTGCAGGTGTGCACGCACTGCCCACGGGGGCGGGGCGTGCCGCCGCGTGGATCAGTTCCCCAGGTCGTCCTGCTCCCAGGCCGGGGTGCCCACATAGACGTTCCCCAGGCCGGTCGCATAGAGGACCTTGCTGTTGGGGCGCAGGTTCGGCTTGTCCATGTGCTGCCAGCACGAGAGGACGGGGACACGCTGGCCCCACGCCCTGAGGTTGATGTTCTGCTTGCCGAGGATGGTGCGCTGCTTGATCTCGTACCAGGAGACCACGTTGTCGTGGTTGAAGTCGCACAGGGCCAGGGCATCCCAGCCGCTGGGGTTGTAGCCGATGAATTCGCGGTCGGCGCCGGGGGTGCCGGGGGCGGAGTGGTACTCCTCGTCCCAGCCGTAGAGCCAGTCACACGGCTCGGCGTTGAACTCGAACAGGTAGCTGCACGGGATGACGTCCTCGCGCATCTTGGCGTATGAGGCGCTGCCTGGGTCGAGGAAGCGCTGGCCCGCGCCGCGGGCCGGGTGGGGGTCCACGTCGGCAAAGTAGTACTGGTCAATCCGCCGCGTGCTGCTGCCGTAGGTGGTGAACAGGTGGTCGGGCCTTCCCCCCTCGTCGCCCGTGGCGCCGTCGCTGGGGCAGAAGAGCACGGAGTCCTGCCGCTGCATGACCGCGCGCGCCCCGGCCGGGTCGAAGCTGGGGTGCAGGGGCTTCCGCCCCTGCTCGTCGCGCAGGTCCTCCAGGTAGCCCAGGTACGATAGGAGCGTGAGCCAGCAGGGCCAGTACTTGTCCTCGCCGGTGTTCGTGATGTAGCGCTGCGTGCCCTTGTAGAGGTCGGCGATCTGCGCGATGCAGCGCTTCTGGCGTCCCTGCTCGCGCGCGTGGTAGATCGCGGGGAGGAGCATGCCGGCCAGGACCGCGATGATGGCGATGACGACGAGGAGCTCGATGAGGGTGAAGGCTGATTTCCGATTTCCGATTTCCGATCTCCGATTGCGGAATGCAGCCACTCGGCACAAGCTCTTCATTCGAGGACTCATGGCACTACTCCTTGGCTCATGGCAAAGGGGCCGGCCTGCCTTCCAGTGCGCGGGCTGCGAGGGGGCGCGGCCAGTCGTTGCCCCTCGAGAGCGCGACGCACCGCTGATACCACCTGCGAGCCCGCTCGGGCCTGCCCGCCAGCTCCTGCTCCACGGCGAGGAAGTACGCCACGTCGTTGGCGAACTCGTCGTCGGGCAGGGCCGGGCGCTCGCCGCTGTCGGCCTGCCCGAGCAGGCGGGCGGCGATGCCCAGCAGGCTCGCATGGCCCGGCTCGTTGAACTCCTCCAGCACGCGCCGCCACGCGGCCTGGGCGTCGGCGGTCTTCCCGGCCACGCGATAGGCGTCGCCCATCCACAGATTGGCCCAGATCACCTGCGGCAGTTGGCCGGGGTAGTCATGCTCGACGGCGCGATATGCCTCGACGGCCTCGGGCAGGCGCCCGCGCAGGCGCTGCATCTCGGCCACGCCGAGCTGCGCCCAGGCGCCCACGCCCTTCGCCTCGGGGAAGTCCTGCTGCACCTTGCGATAGGCCGCCATTGCGTCGTCATAGCGCCCGGCGGCGGCATAGATGTCCCCAATGTCCTTCTGGGCGAACGCGCTCCGCTCGAGCTGGCGGAGGAACGTGCTGATGGCGATGGCCTTGCGCAGGGCGGGGATGCTGCCCAGAGGGTCGGCCGCTCGCCGCTCCGCCGCCTGCGCGTAGCACCACTCGCAGATGCTGTGCACCACCGCTACGTCCAGGTCGCTCAGGAACCGCACGATGGCCTGCGTGGCCGTGGCCGCGTCGCCCACGTTGAACGCCTCGTCGAGCTGCTTGTCGAGCACCTCGAGGCGGTGGGTGGGGAAGCGCTTCATCTCGTCGGGGAAGCGGCGGCGGGCCTCCACCTCGGCCCGGCTCGCCGCCTCGGCGTCGCCCAGCTCCCGGTAACAGGCCCCCAGGCGCAGCAGCGCCTTGGCCGCCAGCGCCGGCTCCGCTCCGCCGGCCGCGGCCACGCCCCGGTACAGCTCCGCCGCCTTCGCCAGATCGTGAAGCCCGTTCTCCTGATACCACGCCTCCTCGTACCGCGTCGCCAGCGCATCCTGCGGTGGCACAGGCATCTTGCCTGTGCCGCCCGCCAGGGAGCACCAGGCGAGCACCAGGCCAGCAGTCACGACGAGGCGGCGATTCACGGGCCGGACTCCGAGCGCGCAACGCATCCCTCCCGCGCACACCATACTACATTGGCGCCGACGGGATGTCAACGGCGGGTAATGATTTGTAAGGACTTGTAAGGCGGCCCTTCTGCCCCGGCTTGCCGCGAGGGCGGCCCTGCCCCCTCTCCCCTGGCTGACCTTCGCCCACGTCTCCAGGCAGGCCGCGATGCGGGCGACTTCTGGCCATTGGTCCGCTTCGCGGGGAGCCAAAGCGGCATCTGCGATGCCGCACTCCATAGCCCTCCCGCATCACAGCGGCGGGGATTATGGAGTGCGGTGACGAAGTCACCGCTTTGGACTTCAGCGGAGCGGGCGGGCGCGGCGCCACCTTCGGCCCCCTCACCCTACCCTCTCCCGGGGGAGGAGGGCCATTTGCGGCGCCCCTGGCGCTCGCCCTGGTGCGCGAAGTCCCAACCCCCTTGACACCTGGCGGCGAGCCCCGCGCGGCCCGGACATGAATTGTCGCGGGACGCCCCGTGGCGCCCCGCGACACGTTGAGGGCTGCGGGCGGGTCACTTGCCGCTCAGCTTGCTCGTGTCCCAGACGACGACCGAGCCATCTTCGTGGCCCGTCGCCAGGATGTCGCCTTTGGGGGAGAAGGCGATGGAGTCGGCGCCGCTGCTCACGCTGGCGGCGGCCCGGATGGCGCCGGTCTGGGCGTCCCAGAGGACCACCCTGCTCCCGTTGCCGGCGCCCAATCCCGTAGCGACCAGCTTGCCGTCAGGCGAGAAGGCGACCCAACTCACGTAGTCGAGCTGCCGGAGGCCCGCGCCCGGCTGCCGCCACAGAAGCTCCCCCGAGTTGACGGCTCGGAGCTCCAGGGCATACAAGCTCTCGTCAGATCCATGGCGGTAGGCTGCGAACTTCTCGCCATCGGGGGACAAGGCGGCCAGACGCACCTGGCCCCCACCAAGCTCGCTCACGGAGTCGAGAGCGCCGGTCTTGGGATCCCAGAGCCGGAAGTCGCTCCTGTGGATGCTGAGGATTCGCCCGGTCCCCGGAAGGAGAGCGGCCAGGACCACCGGGTCGCTCGCCTGCCTGCCGATGTCGCCTCTATCGCCGAGGGTCAGCCTCAGCGTCTTCCCCTGCACGTCCCACACACGGAAGGCGTTCCCTTCGGTACCCGAGATGTCTGTCCGGGGATGCCAGGTCAGCAGGGTCCTGCCGTCAGGGGAGAGAGTGGCTCCGCCGGTGTAGGCGCGCTCATTGCCCGGCTGCGCGAGCGCCCCGAGGAACTGTCCCGACTGAGGGTCCCAGAGCACCGCCGGGTCGCCTCGGGCCTGCCCAACGCTCGCGAGGAGGTCGCCCTTGGCCGAGAAGCCCAGGCCAGTCACCCTGTCGCACTTGGCTCCGACAGAGGCTGGAGCCACGAGTGTGTTCCTCACGGTTCCATTCCTGGCCTCCCAGAGGAGCACCCGATGGTCACGGCCATCGCCGCCACTGGCGACCAGACCGCCCTCCGGCGGGCGGAACGCGATGATGCGCACTGGCCCAGGATGAAGCTGCTTTGCCCAGACGCGCTCGAGGAGCACGGTCCCCTCTGGTCTTGCGACGACCGCGGGCTGGGCTCCGGTCGTCAGCTTGGCGAGGTCCCAGATGCCCACGTTTCCCCCCTCGTCCCCCGTCGCCAGGAGCTTGCCATCGGGGGAGAAGGCGACGGCGTAGACCTGCTTCTTCAGCCCCGCTCCTCCGAGGAGAGTGCCATCCTTGGCATCCAGGATGAGCACGTCGCCCCCTTCGCGCCCGTCGCACCCTACGGCGAGGAGGCCGCCGCCCGGCGAGAAGGCCAGCGCCCTCACGGTGTTCATCTCCTTGAGGCACCCACCCGGCTCGCGCCAAACGATCCTGCCCGACTTGATCTCCATCACTTCAACCACTGTTGGCGCCCATCGCGAGAGCGCCAGTCTCTCGCCGTCTGGCGAGACAGCCGCGCCGATCACATGTTCGCCGAGGCTCACCGTGGTCGGCTGCGCCCATGTCTGGGCGTGCCAGAGACGGTATTCCTTCTCGTGCACGCTCATCATGATCTCGCCGCCTTGAAGGAACGCCAAACCCCTGATGGCACTGAAAGAGTCCTTCTTGTCGCGCAGCGTCAGCCGGATGGACCGCTTCTCGGCATCCCACACAGTGAGGACCGAGCCGCTCCAAGTCAAGATGGTTCTCGTGTCCGGGGATATTGCCGCGGAGTCGATGTACTGCATGAACGGCAACCGGAGCTCGCCGAGCAGCTTGCCTGTGTATGGCTCCCAGAGGCAGGCAGTGCTGCTCATGGTGCCTCCACATGAGACCATGAGATCGCCTTTGGAGGAGAACACAATGCACCTGGCATGGCCCATGCCCACCGGGGCAATGAGCGGCGGCCGGGTCTTGCCGGTCTGGGGCTCGCGGAGGAAGACGCGATGGTCCCGGCCGTCGCTGGCGGAGGCCAGCAGGTCTCCTTTGGGTGAGAAGGCGACGGCGCGCACTGGGTCGGCATGGTCGCTCCACACACGCACGGGCTCGAGCTTCACGAACTCCGGGCGCGGGGCTGGGGTTTCCGTGGGGGGAGGAGGCGGCGGGGTGGCGCCACCACCCTCGGAGAGGGCGCAGACCCAGACGACGCAGGGCCTCGCCCGCTCAGCCAGCACGTCGCCCTTCAGCGTCGGCTTGGCCACTTCCGACAGGGGCTGCGTCACCGCGGCTGGCCCGACGTCGCGGAGCAATGGCCTGGCGTGGTTGACGGCCACGGCCAGGCACACGTTCTGCGCGTCGCGGAGCGTGAGCTTGCCGTCGGGGCTGATGAGGGGATAGAACTCCTGCCTGAAGCTGACGACGCCAATGGCCTCCCCGCGCGCATTCAGGAGCGGGCCGCCGCTCAGGCCGGGGTTGGCCGCAATGTTGGACTGGATGAGCTTCAGGTCGTACTTCCTGAGGTCATGGACGCTCGTGACCTTGCCATCCACGGCGGTGAAGGTACGGGTGACGCCCGCCGGGAAGCCACACGCGAGCACCTCCTCCTGGAGCCGCGCGTTGTCCGAATTGCCCAGGGGTATGGCTGCCAGGCCGCTTGCCTGGATGCGAAGCAACGCGAGGTCGTGCTTCTGATCGGTCGCGACAACCGTCGCGTCGTGGAACACGGCCTTCGCGCCCTCGCCGAACATCACCTGGAGCTTCCCCGCCTTGTCGGCCGTGGGGTTCTTGACCACGTGGTAGCACGTGAGGAGGTAGCCATCGGGGTGGACAACGAAGGCGGTGCCGAGAGGCAGGCGGTTCGGGGTGGGCCGGGCCTCGCCGGCTCGCGCCTGCACGAGGGCGGCCACCAGGGCCACGCACAGCGCCGCACGTCTCATCAAGGTTCCAGTGTTCATTGCAGGTGTCCCTTCTTGGCCATGGCCCCTTCAGTGCGGGGCCGAGCTAAGAGAGAAAGAGCATGACTGTGCCCCAGGGGAGCACCACGGGAATGAATTGTCGCCGCGTGGGCGTCGCTACGCCAGGAGGCCCAGGCTCCACACGGATGCGGAGCAATCCACCGCTATCGGCCCTGAGCACCAGGCCATCTGGCATCACCGTGACGACTTCCATCTCCAGGGGCCGGCACGTGGCAGGATCACCGAGGAACACTCGGACGCGGTCCCCCACCCTCTCGCGCAGACCACCTGGAGGGTCGAAGCGTGGCGAACGGGGGGCATCGGGGCAAAGCGCGAGCGCCAACGCGAGAGCGGCCACCAGAGCCCCGCACAACGCCGCACGCTTGACCAAGGTTCCTACGTTCATCGGCCCTCTCCTTTCCTACCTCTGGCCGGCCGTATGATAGGTTGCGATCAAGGCAAAGTCAAGGCAGCCGGCCGCCAGGCCCCGTGGGGGGCCTGGTGCCGAGCCGAGCGAATAGCGTTACCAGGACTTCCAGGAGCCGTGCATGCCCATGCCGCCAACGTCGAACCTGGGCTCGGGGATCGGGGGCATCGGGGGCACGACGATGGGCTCGAAACGTGCCTGATCGCGCGCCGCCCTCATCATGTCGCGGTGGGCCTGGATGGTGGCCCTGAGCGAGTCGCGGGCGGCATCGTCAGAGGCCCGCATTGCCGCGGCCCTGTCCCGGGCGTCCTGGATGGTGGCCCTGAGCGAGTCGCGGGCGGAATCGTCGGCGGCCCGCATTGCCGCGAGCCTGTCGCGGTCAGCCTGGGCGGAGAACCTGGCCAGGGTGCGCTCTGCATCCTCGGCGGCCCGCCTGGCCATGTCCCTGCACCGGTCGGCATCGGCGGCGAAGTCCCTCGTGATGTCCTTCCGCACGAGATTGTCAACATCGAGTGCGCGCGTGGCCCACCTCGATGTGTCGGCGAACGCCCCTCGGCCAAAGTCCCGGGCAATAGAGGCCGGGCCGGGCGTCGGCGCCGGGCGAACGAACCTCGAGGCGTCCCACTCCCTGGCGAAGTCCGCTTGCCCCGCGCTTGCGCCCGCCCCCCAGCATGCCGCCAGCAGGGCCATCGCCCACATCAGCTTCACCCACCTTGTGCACCCCATCCTCGCGCCTCCTTTCCTTCCCTCCGCCGGGCTACGGCTCGGAACCTGTCTCCCTTCGCCACTATATACGCAGGGAGAGGCGTGCGGTGTACGAGCCGGGCCGCGATTCTGGCGACTCTGGGTTGTGCAGGAGGGTACGGGCGGGGCTTAGACGCCGGCGGATCGCCTGTCGCTGCGACGCCAGGCCGTGGTGCCGGTGCGCCCTAAGATAAGAAGCTGAAAGAGTTTATGGAGCGCCCAGACCGGCCAGGCGTCATGCCGAGCTTGTCGAGGCATCTCTCTTGGGCCGCCGGAGAGGAGAGATTCCTCGACTTCGCAAGAGCCTGCCCTGAGCGAAGCCGAAGGGCTCCGCTCGGAATGACCGGGCACCAGGGGCCCTTGCCTTTCCAGGCTGTAGTGCTATTCCTGGACCGCCACCGTCCACAGCCGAATCGTGCCGTCCCACCAGCCCGAGGCGAGGAGCTTGCCATCCGGGCGGAAGGCGAGCGAGGAGACCGCCAGGCCCTGGCCGGCAAAGCCGGAGAGGGCCTCGCCAGCCGCCGGCCTGAGGAGTTCGATCCGCAGGCCCGACCCGACGGCCAACACCTCGCCGTTCGGGCTGAAGGCCATGGCATTCAGGCCGACCCTGATACCCTTGCCGCCGCTCAACTTGGCCTCGGTGCCGAAGCCCTTGCCGGGCGAGGCGTCCCAGAGCCTCACCCCGTCCTCCGCGCCCGACGCGAGGAGCGCTCCGTCGGTGCGGAAGGCAACGGCGGCGACACGGCTCGCGTGTTTCCCAATCTCCCGCAGGCCCCCGCCGCCCGTCGCCTCCCCCAGCAGGACGCCGCCAGCCGGCGTGCCGCAGGCGAGCAGCTTCCGCGTGCGGCACACGGCCATGCACGACAGGCCGCCGCCGCGCTTGGCCAGCTCGCGGCCCTTCCCCGCGGCGCCGAGGTCCCAGAGCTGCACCGCCCCGTCCGCGGCAGCGGAGACCAGGGTGGCCCCGTCGAGGAAGCCCACGGCGACCACCGGCCCGTCATGGGTCCCGACCAGCTTCGGAGCCTCGCCGCCGCGCCCGCTCCACAGGTTCACCGCGCCCTCCCTGGCGCCGAAGGCAAGGCGCTCCCCCGCCGGGTCGAAGGCCATTGCCTCGATAGAGGAACCGTGGTCGTCCACCCGGCCAGCCTCTGTACGCCTCTCAACGTCCCAGAGCCGCACCCAGCCGACTGATGTCCCCCAGGCGAGCCGCCCCGACGGGTTGAACGCCAGTGAGTTGACCAGCCCCTTTGTCTGGATAACCATTGGAGGCGGAGGCTTGTGCGGAGGTGGGAGGACCTTCCCTCCACCCCCCCGCTGGGGGGTGCTCGGACCGCGGGCCACGAGGGCCGCGATGGCGACGGCCACGACTGCGACGAGGACCGCCCCCGCGACGAGGCCGGCCCCCAGCCATAGCCCTGTGGAGGCAGCCTGAGGGGCCTCGCCGACAGGCCCCACGAGCCGCCCTTCGAGGAAGCCCTGGAGGTCCCCGGCCAGCTCGATGGCCGTGCGGTAGCGAAGGCTCCTGTCGCGGAGGAGGCACTTGCGGACGATGGCGGCGAGGGCGGTAGGCGGCGCCGTCGCGCCCCGGCTGGGCACAGGCTCGGCCCGCGCCTTAGCCTCGCACAGCCGCAGGTCGTCCCATCCGGCGAACACCGGCTCAAGGTAGAGCAGCTCGTAGAGCGTGGCCCCGAGCTGATAGATGTCGGATTGCTGGTCAGTGACGGGCTGGCGGCCGGATAACTGCTCGGGCGCCAGATACCGCGGCGTGCCCACGACGGCCCCCGAGCTAGTCACCGTGATGTCGTTCGGGCCGCGGGCGACCCCCATGTCCATCAGCACCGGCGAGCCGTCCGGGCGCAGGACGACGTTGGACGGCTTGATGTCCCTGTGAACGATTCCCTTGCCGTGGAGGTAGCCGAGTGCTCGCGCGAGGGTGAGCGCGATGCGTGCGAAGGCCCGCCAGTAGTCCTCCTCCGGGAGGAGGCCGGTGGCTTGGGGCCGCGCGTGCCGCCAGGCCTCGGGCGACGCGCACGCGCCGAGGATGCTGGCCGCCCCCAAGACCTGCGGCGGCAGGCGTTGGAGCCCCTCGACGACGCGGGCGAGCGGCGCACCCGCCACGTAGTCCATCACGAAGTAGGGCACCCCCTCGTGCTCGCCGTACTCGCGGATGGCCACGATGTGCTCGTGGCGCACGGAACTCAGGATGCTTATCTCGCGCTTGAAGCGCTCCAGGGCGCGGGAGTCAAGCAGAAGGTGGCTGTGGATGAGCTTGACGGCCACCGCCTCGCCCGACCGCGCGTCGGCCGCCTTGTAGACGATGCCCATGCCGCCCGAGCCGAGCGTCTCGGCGACCGAGTACGGCCCGATGCGCCGCTGGCGCTGCCTTCGGAAGACATGGTCCAGCCGATCATTGTCCATGCGAGGGACACCCCGCGCGCCCTCAGGCGTACTGAAGGACCAGGTCCAGCTCGGCCTGGGCCTCGGCGTCGGTGGCGACGGTGGCGCGGACGAGGTTCTCCAGGGTGCACCGGAGGGCCGCCTTGTAGGCGCGGTACTCGTTCTTCACCCTGTCCTCGTCGAGGCCCAGCCGCCTCGCCGTCTCGCCAACCGAGAGTTCCTGCCACGCGCGGCACTCGAAGACCCGAAGGCGAACCTCTCGGCCCGAACGCACCAGCGCGTCGGCCAGGCTCCGCTGGGCGGCCTCAACCGTCTCCCGCGCCCAGTTCCGCAGAAACTCCACGTCGGGCAGGCCCTGGGGGCCGAGCCCCTCGCTGCCGCCCAAGGCGTCCAGGGACGCCGCGGGTGCGCCGCCCCTTCCCCTCCTCGCGTAGTCAATCCAGGCCCAGCGCATGCGGCGGAACAGAAACGTGCGGAAGCTCCCCCTCTCCCGGTCGGCCCGCTCGAAGAGGTCCCTGGCCTCCACGGCCCTCAGGAAGAGGTCCTGCGTGAGGTCCTTCGCATCCTCATTGCTCAAGCCCTTACTGCGGAACCACACGTAGGCGGGCTTCCAGTAGATGCTACAGAGCTTGTTCAGCGCGTCCCGCGCCTGTGCCCCGCTGCCCCGGGCCTGGCACACGAGGCCCCAGGTGGTCGTGGACATCTGGAGCCGCGAGCCGCCCATGTCCGTGATCGCGAACTCGCCCCTCATCCGTCGCCTCCTCTGCGAGCCTGGCAAAGGGTTCCCGTGGGCTGCGCGGACGCCCTCTGCTGCCCTCGACCCAGGCGGAGCATAGCACAAGCGCCGCCGGGCGTCAACACAAGGCGGCCAGGAGCGAGCCCCGCCTCGGCGCAGCCCGCTGTGCCCCCGTGGCATCGCCGTTTGCCCATCCTCGCCCTCCCGGCTCAGACTCGGACGGGTTTCTCCATTTCCCGCGCACCCGATTAGCGATCCTCGCCCATCCGCCCCGGTCTCATACAGGTTTCTCGCCTTCCCGACTCGCAGATCGCCGATCCTCGGCCTTCCGGCTCAGTCTCAGATAGACTCTGCACAGACGGACGCTTTTCGCGCGCCAGCCCCCACTACTACAGCTTGTGGCCGCCCTCATCCCGCCCCCAACCCGCTGATTGGCGTGACTCGCCTGTTGCGGGGGGTGTCAGTGGACGCGTCAATCCACGAACTTATAGCCCATGCCGTGGACGGTGAGGATGTGGGCGGGGTTGTGGGGGTCGGCCTCGAGCTTCTGGCGCAGCTTGACCACGTGGTTGTCTATCGTGCGGGTGGTGGGGTAGAGTTCGTAGCCCCAGACTTCGTCGAGGATGCGGTTGCGGCCAATCGGCTCGCCTTTGTTCGTGATGAGGAGGCGCAGGATGCCCGCCTCGTAGTGCGAGAGCTCGATGGTCTGGCCGCCCTTGGTGGCGACGGACTTGCGGAAGTCGATCTTCACGTCGCCGAACTGGTAGGCGTCAATCTGCTGCGGCGGGCTGTGGCGGCGGCGGAGGACCGCCTTGACCCTCGCCAGCAGCTCGCGGATGCTGAAGGGCTTGGTGATATAGTCGTCCGCCCCCAGCTCGAGGCCCAGCACGCGGTCCACCTCCTGGCTCTTGGCCGTGAGCATGATGACCGGGGTGTCCATGCCCTTCTGTCGGAGTTGGCGGAGCACCTCAAAGCCGTTGAGCTTGGGCAGCATGATGTCGAGCAGCATCAGGTCGGGGCAGGTGCTCATGGCCAGGTCGAGTGCCGCCTGGCCATCCTTCGCCGTGACCACCTGGTAGCCCTCGATCTCAAGGTTGTCCTGGAGGCCCATCAGGAGATCGGGCTCATCTTCCACAACGAGGATCTTCTCCATTGCCAGTGCTCTCCGCCGAGTGGTGAGGAGCTTCGAGCGGCGAGCGCCGAGCCACGAGCCTTGTCAGACGAAGCTCGAAGCTCGCGGCTCGTCGCTCGCGGCTTCTCCGGTTACGGTTTCACTCCCGCCGCGTTGGCCCCCCATCAGTGAGCGTCTTGCGAATGGGCAGGGTGAGGGTGAATGTGGAGCCCTTTCCTTCGTCGCTGGCGACGGCGATGGCGCCGCCGTGGGCCTCGATGGAGTGCTTGACGATGGCGAGGCCCAGGCCGCTGCCGCGCGTGGCTCGGACGCGCTCGTCGCGGCCGCGGAAGAACTTCTCGAACAGGTTCCCCAGGTCGGCCTTGGGGATGCCGATGCCGTGGTCGGCCACCTCGACGGCCAGGGCGCCGTTCCGCTCGCCGCACGTCACGCGAATCCGCTTGTCGTCCGCCGAGTACTTCACGGCGTTCGACAGCAGGTTGAGGAGCGCCAGGGCGATGGCGTTGCGGTCGAGCAGCGTCTCGGGCACTTCCTCGGCTATCTCAGTTTCCACGGTGAAGCCCTGCTTGTCAAGCTCATAGCTGTAGGCGCGCAGGGTGTCCTTCACCACGTCGGCCAGGTCGTCGAGGCGCAGGTCGTAGGTCTTCCGCCCGCTTTCGATGCGGGAGAAGTCGAGGACGTTGTTGATGAGGTGGGTCAGGCGCTCGCTCTCGCGCATGATGATGCGATAGTATTCCTGGACCTTCTCCTGGGTCTTGGCGCGGCCCATCTCGAGGGTTTCGGCGAACATGCGGATGAGGGCCAGCGGGGTCTTCAGCTCGTGGGAGACGTTGGACACGAAGTCGCTCTTGAGCTGGGAGAACTCGAGCTCGCGTGCGGTGCCTCGGAGCATGATGACGACGCCGACGATGATGGCGAGGATCATCAGGGCGTTGACGGCGGGGAAGAGAATGACGTTGTAGAGCGCGAGCCGGCGAAGGGCGGCGGGTTTGTGCTCGACGACGCGGACGCTCCAGGACTTGAAGATGGCGGGAAAGTCGGCGGAGGCGGCGGGTTCGCGCGCGGCGTGGCCGAAGACGGCTCCCTCGCGGCGGCCGGCGACGACGAAGCCGACGTCGGGGCCGAAGCGGCTCTTGCCCAGGGCCTCGGGGAGAAGCGTGTCGCGGACGTGGGCCAGGCTGACCTTGAGGCCGAGGATGCGGCGCGAGCCGTCGTCGCCCCGCACAAGGGTATAGGCGATGAGATAGGGCGTATCCGCGAACTCGTCGTCCCACAGGTGCCTGAAGCCCTCCTCGCCCGGCTTGAGGGAGGGAGCCTGAAGCTCGAGGCGGGGCAGGACGAAGCGGCGGA
>VGYV01000034.1 GCA_016872855.1 Planctomycetota bacterium | reverse complement strand
CCGACCCAGAGCGTGCGAACGAGACAAGGATACTCCCTGTGCGCGCCGGACCGAGGGCCGACCGCGGCCAGTCCCGAAGGGACGGCAGAGCCCCGTGCCCAGGTGTCCGCGCCCCGTTCTGCCGTCCCTGCGGGACTTCGCCATTTCCGGCGCCAGAGTCCGGCGGCTGAAGCCGCCGGCAACCGACTGCGCTCCCTGCGGGAGCAAGAAACCAAGCGCTCGCGATCCTGCCCGTTCCGACCCAGAGCGTGCGAACGAGACAAGGATACTCCCTGTGCGCGCCGGACCGAGGGCCGACCGCGGCCAGTCCCGAAGGGACGGCAGAGCCCCGTGCCCAGGTGTCCGCCCCCCGTTCTGCCGCCCCCTGCGGGGGCTTGCATGGGGGTGGTCACCCTCTTCCACGGGCTGACGCCCGTGGCTATCACCTGTCGCCCTGCGGGCTGGCCCGTGCCCTAGGTCAGTGGCATTCGCCGTTATGACGTTGATCACTCAATGCCCCTTGAGAAGATCGCGAGTTCCTCCTTCGTGCACACCATCGCTTCAACGGACCTGACTGTTTTATTGGCGTGCTTGATCCAGAGAACCTCGGCTCCGTCCTGGAACTCGTCGTACATGGGCAGGATCTCACGGATGCCTACGAACTTCCATTTGCCCTTCCGCCCTTTGGAGTCCACGCACTCGCTTGTCTCCATTCCTCCCCACTTGAGCGCCTTTCGGTATGCGGCGTCGGGGTCCTTGGCCTTGAAGAGACAGACGTTCTCCCAGGCGAGACACCTGCGGTTGAGATTCGCCGTGTCTTCGTCGTAGCATTCGAACCGTTCGACCATGGTCACGACGTACCAGCCCGTTGGGCTCTTGGCCCAAACCTCCCAACGGGGTTTCCTGCGCCCCCTCAACGTTTGTCGAGATCTGCTAGCCATGGCGGTCCCTGCTCGCTTCGGCAATTGCCTCGCCGAGCACCTGGGCGCCTTCGCGCACCGCCTCCGCCGTGATGCAGAGGGGCGGGGAGACCTTGACGGTTGCGCCGCCGAAGCCGACGGGGGAGAAGAAGAGGAGGCCCTTCTCGACGGAGCGGCGGACGGTCTCGAAAGCCAATTCGCCGTCGGGGTCCTGGGTGCCCGGCTTCACAAGCATGACGCCGGCGACCAGGCCCTTGCCGTGGACGGCGCCGATGTGCTTGGGGAATCGGTCTTTGAGGCGATTGAGCTCCATGTGGAGCAGATCGCCCATCGCGCGGGCGTTCTCGACCAGGCCATCCCGCTCGATGAGGTCGAGGTTGGCGAGCGCGGCGGCGCAACACACAGGGTTGCCCGAGTGTGTGCTCGTCATCTCGCCTGGGCCGTAGAGGCCCATCACGTCGTCGCGGCCAATCACGCAGGCCAGGGGCAGACAGCTCGTGATGCCCTTGCCGCA
This sequence comes from Planctomycetota bacterium, assembly GCA_016872855.1. Lineage (GTDB taxonomy): Bacteria > Planctomycetota > PUPC01 > DSUN01 > DSUN01 > DSUN01. Next base: position 22,963 of record VGYV01000034.1, on the reverse strand, counting down.
GCAAATGATGTCGGGGGCAACTCCGTAGTGCTCGAAGCCCCAGTAGGTGCCCGTCCGGCCGAACGCGGCCTGCACCTCGTCGAGGATGAGCAGGATGTCGTGCTCGCGACACCACGCGGCGAGGGCCTGCATGTACTCCCTCGGAGCGAAGTCGGCGCCACCACCCTGATAGGTCTCCATAATCACGCCCGCGACCCGCTCGGGGCCGAAGCCCTTGTCTTTCAGCGTCCGCAGGAACAGCTCGAAGCTCGTGTCGGTCGTTCGGAAGCCGTCGGGGAAGGGCGCCTGGACGAAATCGGGGTCGAGATTGCCGATCCAGTCCTTGAGGGCGGGGATTCCGCCGATCTGCTGCGCGCCGAGCGTGCGGCCGTGGAATGCCTTCTCAAACGACACGATGGCGATCTTCCGCGGCCCGCCCACCTTGCGGCCATAGGTGCGCGCCAGCTTGATCGCATTCTCTGTGGTTTCAGCGCCTGTGGTGAGGAGGAACACACGATAGGACGGATCGGACCGATCGGACGGATCGGACGGATCAGGCCGATTGCCCTCTCGGCGGATTCGCGCGATAGCGGCGTTCGCCAGGTCGCTCAGCCGCTTGGCCAATCGCGCCCTCGGCTCGTTGGGGAAGCAGTAGCTATGGAGCAGCCCGTGCCGTGCCTGCCCTGCGATGGCCTCGACAATCTCCTTCCGCCCGTGCCCTGCATTGGTCACGAGCACCCCGCTCGACCAGTCGAGCCACATGTTGCCCCAGCGGTCGTAGACCTGGAAGCCCTCGGCCCGCTCCCACACCACGGGCGGCTGGCCCTGCATCGAGACCGGCTCGCACTCCTGAAGCGTCCTGAGGATGGGGGTGGATTCGGGCACGGGGATCTTCGTGACGATTCGCCGAAACCTCGTGTTGACGCGGGGGACATCTCTTGGCTCAAGCCCATACACCTTGCCTGCCACGGCGGTACTCCGTAAGGAAGGAAGCGGAACGCTGACGTGCAATCTTAGCCGGCTCGGGCGGAAAATCAAGGCGGAACGGCCCTCAGCGCACGAGGTGAACATGTCGAACTCAAGGCACAGGCGAGTGGCACTGAGTTAGCCATCGCTACAAGTGCGGGCGGGCAATGGCTTTATGGCTCGCGAGTCCCTGCCCGCCCGACACGATTTCGACATGTTCACCTCGTGTGTCGCGAGTGAACATGTCGAACAGGTCGGCCCCCGCGCCGCTTCGGCACGGCTTCGGGGAGGCCGGGGCACTTGACACAGTGCGGCAGGTCGGCTAAAAGCGTAGCCTGGTGGATGAATGGATGGGTGGATGGGTGTCAGACAATCACCCATCCATCCAATCATCCCCTTTGCTTGCGTCCACTGGCCATTTTGAGGGAATAACGTTGCCTGAGAATGATGAGTTCTTGGTTGAGCTGTACGACCGCCTTCACGACACACCGATGCAGCGGAAGTTCCGCCAGATTCGGCCCATGCCGGTCGGCTGCGTGTTCATCCAGTGGCCGGGGATGACGGAGGCGGACATTCGCGGGCACTTCCGGCTGATGAAGGAGCTGGGCTTCACCTGCCTCAAAGGCTTCATGACCTGCCCAGGCACGACGCAAGAACAGATCATGGACATGGCGCTCGACGAGGGGATCATCCCCTGGTGGTACGACGAGGGCGGCTGGGAGCCAATTACCGAGGAGCTGCTCGACGAGCTGGGCATCGCTCCCGACACCCCCATCGCCGAGCTGCGCACGAACAAGGTGTTCCTCGATTACCAGACCAAGGTCTTCCGCGAGCGGATTGACTTCGCCGCCCGGCCCGGCGCCGAGGAAGAGGCCGACGAGCTCGACATCCCATTCAGCCACGACATGAAGCTCGACCCCGCCGCCATTCGGCACTTTGTCGCGTGGCTGAAGAAGGCATACGGCTCGGTGAAGGCCCTCAACGAGGCCTGGAACGTGCACCACGCCGGCATCGCGGAAGGCAAGGCCATCTGGCGCACCTGGGGCGAGGTCGAGGCGGGCATCCCCAACGTGAATCCCAAGGAATACCGCCACTTCCGCGACATTATCCGCTTCAAGGCCGACGTGTATCTCGCCAAGCTCCGCCGCAAGGTGGACCGCGCGCTGGAGCGCGACCCGCACGAGCCGTTGCGCGCCGGCGGCGAGATGGGCCTCTTCCTCCCCTTCGCCTCGCGGGCCACCGATATGGAGGGCATCGCTGAGGAGATGGCGCGCGGCGGCTCATTCTACCCCTCGATTCACCTCTCCTGGCACTTCGAGGAGGTGGACTTCGAGGTCGTCCGCCCCATCTACATGCAGGCGTCGCTGGCTCAGGACTGGTTCAAAGGGGGCTGGGCGGCCACGTGGGAGTCCACAGGCGGCCCGCAGCAACTCAGCGGCGGCAAGGCCTGGGAGCCGGCGGGGGCCGCCAAGACCGCAGGCTTCACCGTGGACGACGGGGTGATGACGCAGCTCATGCTCAGCTACCTTGCCGCCGGCTTCAAGGGCTTCGGCCACTGGTGCTGGAACGGGCGAAGCGCGGGCTGGGAGGCGGGGGAGTACGCGCTCCTGGGCCGCGACGGCAAGCCCATGCCCCGCGCGGTCCAAGTCGGCCGCATCGGCCAGGCCGCGCGCCGCTGGCGCGACGAGCTGTGGGCCGCCCACAAGGAGCCACTCGTCGGCGTGTTCGTGGACTTCGACAACGAGGCGATGTGGGCCGCCATCTCCGTGTGCGGGCGCGACAAGTTCAAGCACACGCCCATCCACGCCCGCATGGGCGCCAGCCGCGCCCTCATCAACCACAATGTCCCCTGGGAACACGTCACCGCAACCGACCTGCGGAAGGGCCTTGCCCGCCGCTATCGCGTCGTCTACCTCCCTGCCGCCATTGCCCTCAGCAGCGACCTGCTCGACATCCTGTCGAACTACGTCCACGATGGCGGCCGGCTGGTGCTCGACATGCCGGGGGCCTACTACGACGAGTTTGGCCGGCTTCTGCCGACGGGGGAGGGGACAGCGTTCGAGGGCATCTTCGGCTGCGTCATCTGCGACTACCAGTACGCGGGCAACGTTCCCCGCGCGATAGAGGGCGTAGAGCTCGAAGGCTTCGTTGTGGACCTGCGGCTCACGTCGGCCCAGGCCCTCGCCCACTACGACAGTGGGGCGCCGGCCATCACCGAGAACCGTCTTGGGAAGGGCACGGGCGTCGTTCTGGGCTACGAGGCCGGCCTGATGTGCTATCGCCCCGACGACATCGTGGCCGAGGAGATGCTCGTGCGGCACACCCTCGGCGAACATCGTTCGCCCTATGCGTGCTACGGCGCCATCGCCTATCGCCTCGCCGCACCTGCCGCCGACCACTACTTCCTCATCAACGACGGGCCGGCAACGTCCGCGATGCTCGACACCCGCGATCTCGCCTACCGAAGGGCGACCGACGCCGTGTCGGGGGAGGAGCTTGCCCTCGCCCAGCCCATCGCGCTACCGTCGCACAGCGGCCGCTGGCTGCGGCTTGAGAAGTAGATTCCTCTGGGTGCCTCGATGCCCTCGAGAAGCTCGACCAACAAGACCCTCGCCGCGGCGGTGACGGGGCTGCTCTTGCTGCGCTTCGTGGCCATCGAGCGCGACCCGCCGGGCGGCATCGCGACGACCAGCGGGGCCTTCCTGACCGACGAAGGGTACTATCTGAAGGCGGCGGCGCTCTACCACGCCTTCGGCTCGTGGCGAAGCGAGCACGACCCCAACTGGTATGTGCTCACCCCGCTCTATGCGCTGCTCACCGTGGCGATGGGCTACGTCTTCCATCCCCTTCTCCTGCCCGCCCGCTACCTGTCGGTCGCCTGCTCGGTGGGGTGCATCGCGGCGTTCTACGCGGTCTGCCGCCGCGCCCGCAGCCGGGCCGAGAGTCTGGTCTGTTGTCTCCTGGCCGCGGCGGCGTTCGACAACTTCGCGTTCTCGCGTGTGGCGTTCGTCGAGCCGATGGGCACGCTCTTCGGGCTGCTCGCCCTCTACTTCTGGGTCGCCTGGCGGGGGCGCTGGACGTGGGCGGTGGCGAGCTGCGCGTGCGCGGGGGCCGCGATGCTGACGAAGCTGAACCTTGTCTACACGCCGGCCGCCGTGGGGCTGCTGTGGCTCTGGCAGGCGCGCGCGGCCTGGCGCGGCGGCGAGCGGCGGCGGGCGCTGGGCATCGGGGGCATCCTTACGGCCACGGCCTGCCTCGGCGGCCTCGCCGTCGCAGTCGTCGTGGGCGAGCCCGGCGAAGCTCGCCACCTGAGGAGTTCAACGGCGAATATCGCCGACGTGGCATCGCTGGGCGATGTGGTGTCGCACGAGGCCCAGCTCTTCTGGTATCATCTCGTCCACTACTCGCGGCGGGCGCTCGTCGTGGCGGCGGCGTTGGGCGCCGCCTGCTGGCTTGCACTGGGCCGCGGCCGGTCGCGTCCCGCCCCAGGCGAAATCGCCTCGGGCCGGCCCCTGGCTGCGATGGTGGCCTGGGGCGCCGTGGGGATGCTGTTTTTCGGCTTCTTCAGCTACCAGGTGCCGCGATGGCTCACCTTTACCATCTATCCTCTGGCGTACGTGGCCGTGAGCACCATGGGCTGCGTGGCCCCGCGGCGGCGTGGCGTGGCGCTAAGTCTCCTGATCGCCATGCACCTGCTCTCCCAGGCGCCGGCCGTGGCCCACTACCTGGCCCGGCCGCCGGGAACGTCGCTCCTCGACATGGCCCGCGACGTGGCTCGCCGCCTCGAGGCCGAGCCGCCGCCCGTCGTGCTGGCAGGCAATTGCTCCTACCTCGTTGGCCTCTTCTCGAAGCACGTCCGCCCCATCGCGGGTGAGCAGTTGAGCGTTGAGCAGATGCGAACGACCCTGCGCCACTGGCGGCCCGCGTATCTCCTGGCATACCACAAGGAGAGGGATGCGCTGGCTGACCTCTTCGCCGCGTTCCGCGAGGAGGCCGCCTACACGGTAATGTCGAACTACTTCGATGGCCACGACATCGTGCTGTACCGCGTCGCTTACCGCGAGGACGCCTCGTCGGGAGCCTCGCCCCCTCTTTCCCCCGGGAGCACCGGCAGATGACCAGCTTCGAGAACCCGTTCGACTGTGAAGGAATGTGGCTGAAAGGCAATCTCCACACCCACACGACCGTCTCCGACGGCGCGCGGACGCCCCAGGAGCGCGTGGCCGACTACGAGGCGAAGGGCTACGACTTCCTCGCCCTCACCGACCACGACCGCCTGGCCGACCTCGCGCCGCTGGCCGATAGCCGCCCGGTCCTTCTCCGAGGCATCGAGCTGGTCTGCGCCAACCCGACAGGCGGGCCGGGCTACCACCTCGTCGGCCTCGACCTGCCCGAAGCCTTCCGCGTCCCCAGGTCAAAGCAGATTCAGACAGTCGTGGACGCCATCCTCGACGCCGGCGGCCAGGCCGTCCTCGCCCACCCCTACTGGACGGGGCAGAACATCAAGGACCTGGAGGTCGTCGCGGGCGCATTCGCGGTTGAGGTGTTCAACACGACATGCGAGGTCTGCATCGGCAAAGGCATGTCCGCCGTCCATTGGGACGACCTGCTGGCCCGTGGCCGCCGCTTGCTGGGCATCGCCGTAGACGACACGCACCACGCGACGCGCGACAGCTTCCAGGGCTGGGTCGTGGTGAGAGCCGCCGAACGGTCGCCGGCGGCGATCATGGACGCGCTCTGCCGCGGCCGCTTCTACGCCACTTGCGGCCCCACCATCGAGTCGGTGCGCCTCGAAGGCAACCGCGTCAGCGCCGTCACCTCGCCCGTCGCCCGCATCAACTTCATCTGCAACGGCTCCTCCGGCCGCCAGGTGCGGAGCGGCGATGGCGCGCCCATCACGCAGGCCGAGCACACCCTCGGCGGCCACGAAAGCTACGTCCGCGTCGAGTGCACCGACCAGGCCGGCCGCTCCGCCTGGGCCAACCCCTTCTTCCTGCGTTGAACCCCCAAGGAGGACCTGCGATGGCCGCTGCGGAGCCCGCCACCAACGCGACGATCCAGCAAGCCGTGGATGCGATGGCCGCGAAGGGCGGCGGCACGGTTCTGGTGCCGCCAGGCGTCTACGCGATGCACGACTCGCTTCACCTCCGCTCGGGCGTCCACGTGAGCGGCGCCGGCCCCAGCACCGTGCTGCGCAAGGCGGCAGAGGTCCGCTCCGACCTCTCCGCCGACCTCGGCTACGGCCACTTCGACGTGTCGCTCGCCGAGCCCGACAGGTTCCGTGTTGGTATGGGCGTCCTCGTCACCGACTCGCGCGCCGGCGGCTTCTACGACACCCAGGCTACCCTCACCTGGCGCGAGGGCGACCGCTTCGGCATCAGCCGCATGCTCAACCACGACTACGCCCGCGGCGCCAGCGGCCGGGTCATGTCGCTCTTCCCTGTCATCCGCGCCGAAGGCGTCGAAGACGCCTCCGTCGCCGACCTCGCCGTGGACGGCAGCCGTGCGCAGAACCCCGACGTGTTGAACGGCTGCCGTGGCGGGGGCATCTTCCTCCTCCAGACGCGCCGCGTGGCCCTCCGCGGCCTCTGCGTCGCAAACGTCAACGGCGATGGCATCAGCTTCCAGCAGTGCGAGGCCACGCTCATCGAAGGCTGCACGTGCGAGGACAACTCTGGCCTCGGTCTTCACCCCGGCAGCGGCTCCGTCCGGCCCATCCTGCGCAATTGCGTCTGCCGGCGGAACGGCGCCGATGGCATCTTCTATTGCCTCCGGGTCTCATTCTCCCTCTGCGAAGGCTGTGTGATTGAGGACAACGGCCGCCACGGCATCTCCATCGGCGGGCGCGACACCGACCACCTCATCCGCAACAACACCGTCCGCAACAACGGCGGCTGTGGCGTCTACTTCCGCGAGCACGACCGCGTCATGGCCGGCAACCGCGTCCACCTCGAGGGCAACGATGTGGCGGGCAACTGCCTCCGCCTCGGCGAGGCGGAGGTCCACCTCGCTGCCGCCCTCGCCGATGTCCACGTCCTGCGCAACCGCGTCGGCCCGGCCAGCCCCCGCGTCGCTGGCATCCGCGTCGCAGAGGGCACCGAAGGCGTCGTCCTTCACGAGAACGAGATCGCCGGCGACCCTGCCTCCGCGATCGTCATTGAGGGTGACCGCTCTGTGGTTCGTCTTGGCCCGCTGACGGCTCCCCTCGGGGTCGGGCCCGACAATGCTCCCGCCAACGCGGCGTGCCATTTGAAGAACATGGGATGACTTGAAAGGAGATCGCTCATGTCCTACTTCGTTTCTGTTGCGGAAAGCCAAGACTGCCTGAAGGCAGGACTCCAAACAAGGAACGAACGCGTTCGGAGTCCTGGCTTCAGCCAGTCTTTGGCTTCCGAGCACGGCCCGAGTTCGGCGAATTCGGCTTTCCGCAACAGAAACTACTTCGGAAAAGTCAGTTCCGCAGCAAACTGCCTAAGCGCCTGGCTCGACGTGCGCGACCTGCTCGCCTGACAGGGAATGGCTGCCATGAGCAAGCGGACATTGTGGATTGGTTTCGTGTCCTGCGCGTCGTGCGTCCCGCAGCGCGTCGCCGAAGGGCCGCCTGCCATCGAGGACTTCGATGCCACGTGGGCCGAGGGGCGATGGACGTTCTCGAACGGGGCGGAGTTCCCAGGGGCGCGCGGCTCATTCGAGCGGGCACGCGAGGCGGCGCGGAATGGGCGATGGGGCGGACGCCTCGCCTTCGATTTCACGGGCGGCGGGAACTATGTCGCCGCCATCCTGCGGCTCGACAAGGCGCCGGACATCGCAGCCGTCCGCCTCTGGGTCAAGCAGCCCCGCGGTAATCGCCTGACCTTCCGCTACACCGACCAGACCGGCCAGACGCTCCAAAGAGGCTTCACGGCTCGGGACGGGGAGTGGGCCGAGGCATTCATCGCCATGTCCGGCTGGACCTGCCACTGGGGCGGGGCGAACGACGGGGTGGTCCACGGTCCGCCCAAGCAGATCGCCTTCCTGGTGGACAACGCGGCCGTGCCCACGGGCGAGGTGTGGCTCGACGACATCCGCCTCGTCGTGGGCAAGCCGGCGAAAGGAGCAGGCATGGTCACCTCCGACATTGTCGTGGCGCGGTTTGGTCCCGATGAAGGCTGGCGCTGCCACGCGGCCGGCCCGGGCGGCACGACGAAGCTCGACGGGCACAAGCTGCGGCTCGACTTCTCGCAGGGCGCTCCGTCCGTCACGGTCTGGCCGCCCGACGCCTCGCTCCTCGGCCTGCCCCAGGAGTTCCGCATCCGCGTGCGCGGCAGCGCGCCGGGGCATCCCGTGCGGCTCCGGCTCGCGACGCACTTCATGAGCTTCGAGAAGTCCATAGGCGAATTCGCGGGAGAAGGCGAGAGCGAGATCGTCGTCACCGCTCCGCCCGGCGAGGGCTGGCGCTGGTATGGTGGGGAGAACGACGGCAAGCTCCACGGCCCGCTCCGCATCGGAGGCATCACCTTCGACGCGGCGGACAAGAAGGGCATCGTGGAGCTGGAGCTGGTCGAGATTCGCGTGAAGACGGCCTGCGAGCCCAACCGCTGCTGCGTCCTGATGGCCGAGAAGCGGGGTTCGGCCTTCGTCGCAAGAGCCCGCAGCCTGTCGGCCGAGCCGGCCAGGGCCACGCTGAGCCACGTCATCCGCGACTGGGCCGGCAAGGCCCTTGCCCAAGGCACGAAGAAGGTCACGCTGCCCCCGAACGGCGAGCCGCTCGAGGTGAGCGTGGGGGCGCCGCGGGGGGAACACCGCTTCCTTGAGGCCGAGTTCAGCCTCGACGCCCCAGCCCAGCTCGTGCCGCCGGCGCAGGCGTACCACGTCGCGCCCATCGAGCCGCACGGCAGCGCCGAGCTCGACCCCGCCTCGCCCTTCGGCATGGGCCTCTACCTCTACCGCTACAGCAAGGACCCCGCAAGCCTGAAGGAGATGGACCGCGCGGCGCAGATGGCCCAGGACGCGGGGGTCAAGTGGAGCCGCGAGGAGTTCCACTGGGCGCGCATCGAGCCGCAGAAGGGCAAGCTCGACTGGTCGTTCTACGACGCCATGGTCGCCACCGCCCGGCGCCACGGCATCAGCATCTACGGCATCCTCGCCTACTGGACGCCCTGGACCAAGCCCTACACGCCTGAGGGGATCGAGGACTATTGCCGCTTCGCCGCCGCAGCCGTCGAGCGCTACCGCGACACCATTCAGCACTGGGAGGTGTGGAACGAGCCCAACATCTTCTTCTGGCAAGGGCCGCGGGACATGTACGCCGAGCTGCTCAAGAAGGCCCACGGCGCAATCAAGAAGGCGAACCCCAATGCCCTTGTCCTCGGCTGCTCGACCGCAGGCATTGACGCGAAGTTCATCCAGCGGACGATGGAGCTGGGGGCGCCCTTCGACATCCTCACGATTCACCCCTACCGTGCGAAGCTCGACGACAGGGCCTTCATCGCCGACCTCCAGCGCGCGGCTGACCTCGTCAAGCGCCCCGTCTGGATCACCGAGATGGGCTGGGCCACCCACGTGCCCCACAACGCCATCGGCCAGGACTTCGCGGTGAACACCCAGCGCGACCAGGCCAAGCTCATCGCCCGCTCCTACATTGATGCCATAGCCTCAGGCGCGGCCCCAAACGTCTCCTGGTACGACTTCCGCAACGACGGCACGGACCCCTTCAACTTCGAGCACAACATGGGCATCGTCACCCGCGACTTCACGCCGAAGCCTGCCTACCGCGCCTTCGCCACCGTGACGCAGTTGCTCAAGGGCAAGCGGGCCGAGGGGCCGCTCGACCTCGGGCCGAGCATCGTCGCCTATCGCTTCGCTGGTGGAGAGGGTAGGAAGGGAGTGGTCGCCCTCTGGAGCCTCGCCGGCGACGCCACGGCGTCGCTGGCCGCTGAGAAGCCAGTGACTGTGGTTGACCTGATGGGGGGTTGCTCGACCGTGGCGCCGGTCGGCGGCAAGGCCGCCATCCCCCTTCAGCAGGAGACGCCCGTTTTCGTGCTTGAGTGAGGCAACTGTGGGCGGGGCGTCTCTGCCCCGCGCAGGGTCTTGCACTGTGGGCGGGGCGTCTCTGCCCCGCGCAGGGTCTTGCACTGTGGGCGGGGCGTCTCTGCCCCGCGCCTCTTTGGGTCTTCTGGCCTGCACAGGCGCAGGTCGGGACAGAAGGGCGCGGGGCACGGAGGCCCCGCCCACAAGAGAGACCACAAGTCAGGAGGGATCATTGATGAAGGAGAATCTCCCGCATTCCGGCGTGCTGCACCGGGGCAGATTCTCGGAACCAGGGGCCGCCTACTTCGTCACCAAGTGCCGGTGGGACGTGGGACCAAGGCATGCGGCCCTGAAGGCTTTGGAGTTCGGGGGACACAGCCGGAGTGCGCTGGGCGCTCAAGGCAGCGCGGGGCGCGGAGGCCCCGCCCACAGTGAAGCCCCAGTCAAGGGCGCGGGGCACGGAGGCCCCGCCCACAGTGAAGCCCCAGTCAAGGGCGCGGGGCGCGGAGGCCCCGCCCACAGTGAAGCCCCAGTCAAGGGCGCGGGGCACGGAGGCCCCGCCCACATCTGTTTCACGGAGCCCAGTGCGGCTGAGGTGATTGTGAGCAGCATCCGCTGGCACCAGGAGCGTGGCTTTGCGCACCTGCTTGGCTTCGTGGTGATGCCTGACCATGTACACTGGGTGTTCGTGCTTGGCGAACGCAGGGCGCTCGACGACGTGATGAGAGGCTTCGGCAGCGTCACCTGGCAAGGCTTCCGGCGGGCCTATGAGGCCGGCATCGGGAGGGTATGGGAGGAGGACTACCACGAGCACCGGTTGCGCTCAGACGAGCGCTGCTGGGCGACGATTGAGTACGTGCACCAGAACCCTGTGCGCAAGGGACTGTGCGCCAAGGCCGAGGACTGGCCATGGACCACGGCTAACCCTAGGTTCCGTGACTGGGTGGAGGATGATTACCTCCGGTAGGGATGCTTCCGCTGTGGGCTGGGTCTCTGCGCCAGGCGCGGGGGTTCTGTACTGTGGGCGGGGCCTCCGTGCCCCGCGCAAGGGCTTGCATTGTGTGGGCGGGGCGTCTCTGCCCCGCGCCTCTTTGGGTCTTCTGGCCTGCACAGGCGCAGGTCAGGACAGAAGAGCGCGGGGCGCGGAGGCCCCGCCCACAGGTGGAGCGCAGAGCAAAAGCGCGGGGCACGGAGGCCCCGCCCACAGGTGGAGCGCAGAGCAAAAGCGCGGGGCACGGAGGCCCCGCCCACAGTGAAGCCCGGATCAAGAGCGCGGGGCACGGAGGCCCCGCCCACAGGATAGACCACACAGGGCAAACCAGAGAAGAGGACACCACCATGAGAGTGGGCATTGTTCTTGTCGTTCTGGCATTTGCCTCGGCTGCCGACGCGGGTCAGCCGGGCGCGCAGGCGTTGCGCACGCTGGACGAGTTTGGCCTCATCGCCACGCCGGCCGAGGCCACCAAGGCGTTCGAGAAGGCAATGGGCGCGTTGAGGGAGAGCGGGGGCATCCTGGTGGTCCCCGCCAACGCGCCGGCCGGCTGGGCCTATGAGAACGCGAGCCAGGGGCTTGAGCGCATTCCAGCCCCGCCCGCGCCGGCGAAGAACTGGCACGCCGGGCCGGGCGTGACCGTGCTCGACCTGCGCGCCGGCAACGTGACGCTGGCCGTGCCGCAGATGACGGGCTGGAAGGTGGTCCGCACCCTCAACATGGCCCCAGGGCAAAGCCTGCCCCATTGGGGCCTCTACCCCGCGATGGAGATCGAGAACAACGTGGTCCAGGGCGCCAGCAGCTACCTCGACTGGCTTCAGGAGCCCGTGAAGGCCGGACCCGACCGCCGCTTCTACGTGCCGACGACCCGCAACCTCTTCGTCGGCCAGTTCCTCAACGCCCACGGCGGCCCAGGCTACGGAGGCGGAGTGTCCCGCGTGTGGGTCAAGAGCCTCGGCTACGACCCCGAGAAGCGGATGCAGTTCTTCGTCGCCGACACCACGGGCGACCACGAGCGCGGGGCAATCGTCCACAACAAGAACCACACCCAACCCCTCATGCTCACCACCAACGCCAATGCCTCCAACCAGACGTTCGACCTCTTCGTCAAGCGGCGCCACTACGCCTGCGGCGACACCTATCTCGTGGCGGCCGACTTCGGCTACATGGGCGACGTTCATTCCGCCGCGGGCGACGAGAACGGTGTCTGCTACGCCACTTACATCCGCAGCCTGACCAACATCTTCCGGGCCACTGTGGAATCCGCCGATCCCGCCAAGGGCGAACTCGTCTACACCGGCGCGGCCAACGCCGAGACGATTGCCAACAGCCGTCCCATCATCAACCTCAACCCCAAGAAGGCCATCGCCGAGGGGCGCGTCCTCATCGTCAGCCCCTCGTCGTTCCACGACAACGAGGCGGGCGGCGGAAACGTGTTCGAGGGCAAGCCATACCCCACCACCCTGGTCGACGGCGTGCAGAAGGGGGCGAAGGAGATTCGCATGGGCGGCCTGATTCGCGGCACCAAGGAGTGCCCGTGGGACGACAGCGTGGTAGGGCGCTTCTTCGCCGTGGACGAGGCGTCGGAGCTGGTGAAGGGCAGCCTGCGGCGCTGGTACGAAATCACCGCCCTCACGGCAAACGCCGATGGAACGAAGGACATTCGCATCCGCCGCTACTGGTGGGGGGCAAAGAGCGCCGGCAGCCCGACCCTCTTCGACCGCGAGAACTACACCTTCGATGGCCACGTGCGGCCGCTGAAATACATCATCGCCCCAGGCACCTATCCCTGCGACCTCTCGCGCGGCGTGACGCCTGGCGGGCCGTCGGCTGGCAGCACGGGGCGAAGGACGCTCACTCTCGCCCCCTACAGCGACCGTGGGACGGCCTTCGATTTCGCCAAGGGCGACCCCATCGAGCAGGCGATCGGCCCAGACCCCTTCACACCGCTGGCCTTCCGCGCGTTCATCTGGGACGAAGTGCCGGGCGCGTTCCCATCGCCGGTGTTCGACATTGCGAACATGGGGGCCGTGCCCCGGGCCGAAGGGATCGCCCTGCGGGGCGGGCCGACAACCCTTGAGGAGTGCGCTAAGCGCCCGATGCGCCGGCCCGCCTGGGGCTCGATGCTCGCACTGGAATCGGCTGCCAATGTGGGACTGGACTGCAAGGCCGACTTCGCCGAGGCCGCCATCCTGTTCCGCCAGCCCAACCGCCCCCAGACCCTCGCCTGGCAGACCCACAGCGGCGGCAGGACCACGGTGGGCGTCTCGCCGAAGACGGGCGACCTCGAGGTGAAGGGCGGGGGGGTGGACACTGGCGGCGGAGGCGTCACGCGCCTCGGCGGCCTGTCGGGCACCGACAAGGCGGCAAGGAACCTGCGGGGCATCGGCGTGAAAGTGCCCGCGGGCGCAGCCTCGCTGGCCGTGGCGTTCCCCCAGGCCGAGGCCGACGTGGCCTACGCAGTCTTCATCGAGCAAAGCTGGCTCACAAGCCGCGCCGTGACCGCGCGGACGGAAAAGGGCTTCACCGTGGCCTTCGACAAGCCGGCCCCCGAGGGCGCGACGCTCGACTGGCTGCTGGTCCGCTGAGCGCTGTAGGCGGGGCCGCTGCGCCCCGCGCAAGGCCTTGGGCTGTGGGCGGGGCGTCCCTGCCCCGCGCAAACTCCTGCACTGTGGGCGGGGCGTCCCTGCCCCGCGCGTCTTTGGGTCTTCTGGCCTGCACAGGCGCAGGTCAGGACAGAAGAGCGCGGGGCACGGAGGCCCCGCCCACAGTGAAGCCCGAATCAAGAGCGCGGGGCACGGAGGCCCCGCCCACAGTGAAGCCCGAATCAAGAGCGCGGGGCACGGAGGCCCCGCCCACAGTGAAGCCCGAATCAAGAGCGCGGGGCACGGAGGCCCCGCCCACAGCGGTAGCGAAAAAGAGGCCCACAGCCTCATCGGAGGCCGTGGGCCTCTGGATTGGTCACGCTGAGCAAGGGTTGCTCAGTAGGGGCGGCGCCTGTCGCCGCCGCGGTCGCCACCACGCCCGCCGCGGTCGCCGCCGCGGCCGCCACGGTCGCCGCCGCGGTCGGCGCGAGGACGGGCCTCGTTGACGTTCAGGCTGCGGCCGTCCAGTTCCTGGCCGTTCAGCGCCGCAATGGCTGCCCTGGCCTGCTCGTCGTTCGGCATCTCGACGAAGCCAAAGCCGCGCGAACGCCCGGTCTCGCGGTCAATGATGACCTGGGCGGACGCGACGTCGCCGTGGGGCTCGAAGGCGGCACGGAGACTGGCGTCGTTGGTGCCGTACGACAGGTTTCCGACATAGATGTTCATGCACAGACTCCAAAACGGACCCGAACAAACTCCCGCGGTCGGCGGCCTCAGTGCTTTTCCAGGGCAGTGGGCATGGTGCCTTGGGCGGGCACGGCCGCGTCACCCCCACACGGCAGGGGGTGGCCAACGCGGCCGGAGTACCACAGGCGCTCAGGAACACGGGGGAGGAGTGTCATGCGAACGGCAGGGATCGTGGACATTCTCTCGCAGGTGTAAACCTTAGCCTGACGGGCGGGATTATACCACACGGCCCCCGGCAATTGCAAGCGCAATTTCCTGCTTGACAAGGCCGCCCCCCGCCGGTTGAATCTGTGCGGGACGCGGCCCCAACACCTTGCGGAGTGTGAGGCCATGCAATTCAGCGCGAAGTACGACGTGGCCGTGGCCGGCGCGGGCGTGGCAGGCGTCGCCGCCGCCCTGGAGAGCGCGCGCTGCGGCCGCAGGACCGCCCTCGTTGAGAAGACGATCCTGCCCGGCGGACTTGCGACGACGGGCATGGTGAACATCTACCTGCCTCTTTGCGATGGCAAGGGGACCCAGGTGACGTTCGGCATCGCCGAGGAGCTTCTGCACCTGAGCATCCGCTATGGCCCGGGCGACGTGCCGCCCGGCTGGGCCGGCGGGCGAAACGCCATCGCCACGCCGCGCTACGCCGTCGCCTTCAACCCGGCCTCCTTCATCCTCGCGCTCGACGAGGCGCTGGTTGCCGCGGGGGCGGACCTGTGGCTTGACACCCTTGTGTGCGCCCCGGTGATGAGCGGCGAGCGCATCACGGGCCTCGAGGTCGAGAACAAGAGCGGCCGCGGCGTCCTCCAAGCGAAATGCGTCGTGGACGCCACAGGCGACGCGGACGTGGCTGCCCGCGCGGGGGCCGAGTGCGCGCACGGCGAGAACTGGGCGTCCATCTGGGCCATCCAGGCCTCGCTCGACAAGGCGCGGCAGGCGGCAGGGCAGGGGAGTGGCGCGCCGCTGCTCGACTGTGTGCGCCTGGGCGGCGACGACGCCGGGCGCGGCGCGCCCTCGGCCCGCCGCTGGCGCGGAACCAGCGGCCGCGAAGTGAGCGACTTCGTGGTCGAAACCCGCAGGCTCCTCCTTGACTACTACAAAGCCCGCCACGCCGCCGCGGGGCCGGAGGGCAGGAGCAACCTGTTCCCGCTCACCTTGCCCTCGATGGCCCAATTCCGCACCACGCGCCGCATTGTGGGCCAGGCGACGCTCTCCGATGGCCAGCACGGGCGGCACTCTCCCGACTCGGTGGGCCTCGTGGCCGACTGGCGGAAGGTGGGCCACGTCTGGGAGATTCCCTACGGCACGCTCCTGCCCCGGAAGGCCGCCGGGCTGCTCGTCGTGGGCCGCTGCATCTCCTCGGAGGGCGATGCCTGGCAAGTGACCCGCGTGATTCCCCCCGCTGCTCTCACGGGACAGGTGGCCGGCCTCGCTGCCGCACTCGCCGCGCAGCGCGGCACGACGCCGGATGCGCTCGACGCGGCGGACCTCCAGGCGGCCCTGCGGGCGAAGGGGATTCCGCTCCGCCTGGGCGATGTGGGGCTGTGAGGCGCCTGGGGATACGGAGGGGATGAGTGGATGGGTGGATGAATGGATGGATGAGGGAACCTGCCTGGATCCGTCATTCATCCACCCATCCATTCCTCCATTCATCCCCTTTGTTCCTGCGCCTCGCGATCGGCTATAATACGGAGAAGGGCTTGCCGTCTGATCCACTCGCTCGGGGACGATTGCGTTGGCCGAGACCAAACCCGTGCACGTCATCGCGTGCGGCGTGCTGGCGATAGACCTGCGGGCTGTCGCGGAGAAGTCGGGCATCGCCGTGACCTGGGAGTTCTTCGAGGGGGCGCTCCACGAGCGCCCGGGGGAGCTGCGGCGACGGCTTCAGGCGGCGATTGACCAGGCATCGGCTGAGGGACGCTGCTCGCGGATCGCCATCGGCTACGGCGTGTGCGGCCGTGGCACAGTGGGCATCTGCGCCCGCGGCGTGCCGCTCGCCATCCCGAAGGCGCAGGACTGCATCGCGCTCTTCCTGGGCTCCGATGCGGCCTACCGCCGCGAGTTCTGGCGCGTGCCCGGCACCTACTACATCTCGGCTGGCTGGCACGAGGAGAAGGTGCAGCCACGCACCCAGCGCCGCGCCAAGGCCAAGGAGGAGCGGCGGGCCAACCTCGCGGCCCTCGCCGCCAAGCACGGCGAGGAGAACGCCAGGGCCATCGCGGAGTTCCTGAGCAGTTGGCAGCGCAATTACAAGCGGGCAGCTTTCATTGACACCGGGGCGGCGGGCCGCTCGCGCTACGCGGCCCACGCGAAGGCGATGGCCGAGGAGTTCGGCTGGCGCTACGAGGAGCTGCCCGGCAGCCATGCACTCCTGGAGGCGCTCCTGGCTGCTGAGGCCACGACGCCCGAGGTCCTCGTTGTCCCGCCCAACCACGCCACCGTCTTCGATGCCCTGAGCGGCGCCCTCAAAGCCGTCCCCCTCCGCGAGCTTGATGCTGGTCACGCGTCACGCGTCACGCGTCAGGCATCGCGTCCCATCCGCAGTGTGCCTGACGATGGCGCTGCCCGCCTCGGCCTCGGCATTGACGCCGGGGGCACGTACACCGACGCCGTGGTCTACGACTTCCGCCGCCGCGCCGTCCTCGCCAAGAGCAAGGCCCTCACGACCAAGTGGGACTACACGGTGGGCATCGGCAACGCGCTCGACGGCTTGAAGGCGCGGCTACTTGGGCGCGTGGACCTGGTCGCCCTGTCCACCACCCTGGCCACGAACGCCATCGTCGAGGGGCGCGGCCAGAAGGTCGGCCTCCTCCTCATGCCGCCCTACGGCATTTTCGACCCCGCCGACGTGCCGCACGAGCCGAAGGCCGTCATCGCCGGGCGGCTGGAGATTGACGGGCGCGAGATCAGCCCCGTGGACCCCGACGAGGTGCGGCTGCTCGCCTCCCGCATGGCCGAACGCTACTGCGTCGGGGCATTCGCCGTCTCCGGCTACGCCAGCACGGTGAACCCCGCGCACGAGCGGCAGGTGAAGGCCATCGTCGCTGACGCCACGGGGCTGGCGGTCACTTGCGGCCACGAGTTGTCGGAGCTGCTCAACTTCCGCACGCGCGCCAACACGGCGGTGCTCAATGCTCGCATCATCCCGCTCCTGCGCGCGTTCCTGAGCGATGCCGAGGCGGCGTTGGCCGGCCGCGGCATCCACGCGCCCGTCATGGTCGTCAAGGGCGACGGCACGCTGATGAGCGCCGCCGCTGCCATCGAGCGCCCCGTCGAGACCATCCTCTCCGGCCCCGCCGCCAGCGTGGCCGGCGCTCGCTACCTCACGCGACACGCTACGGCTCTGGTCGTGGACGTGGGCGGCACGACGACCGACACCGCCGCCGTCACCGACGGCGCGGTCCGCACCGACCCGAGCGGCGCGCGGGTGGGCGGCTGGAAGACCCACGTCAACGCCCTCGACATGCGCACGGTGGGCCTCGGCGGCGACAGCTTGGTCGCTTGGGAGCGCGGTAAGCTATCCGTCGGCCCCACCCGCGTCGGCCCCGTCGCCTGGCTCGCCGCCGAGCACGCGAGAGCGCGCGAGGCCCTCGACTACCTCGAGGAGCGGCTGGATGACTTCGACGGCTCGACCCGCCCTATGGAGCTGTTTGCCCTCACCGGGCGCCGCGACGGGCTGGCCCTCCGCGAGGACGAGGCGCGTGTCATCGAGGTTCTCTCGCAGCGCCCTCACTCCGCCGCCGAACTGGCCGAGAGGACCCAGTGTGTCCACCCCGGTCTCCTCCCCATCGCGCGCCTCGAACAGCAGTACGTCGTCCAGCGGTGCGGCCTCACGCCCACCGACCTGCTGCATTGCACCGGGCAGTTCACTCGCTGGGACGCCGCGGCGGCTGCCCGCGCGTGCCACTTGGCGAGCCGCCTCTGCGGCTGCGGACCGCAAGAGCTGGCCAGCCGGGTCTTCGAGACCATGGTCGCCCGCCTGGCTGTTGAACTTCTGAAGAAGCAGCTCGACGAGGAGACGACGCCCGACGCCATGGACGACTGCCCGGCCTGCCAGGCGCTCCTGAACAACCTCCTCAACGGAGGCACCGGCGAGTACTCGGTGAAGGTGACGCTGAGCCGTCCCATCATCGGCCTGGGCGCGCCCGTGCACTTCTTCCTGCCCCAGGCCGCGCGGCTTCTGGGCACCCAAGCCGTCATCCCGCGGCACGCGGACGTGGCGAATGCCATCGGGGCCATCACCAGCCACATCGTCGTCACCCGCCACGCGCGCATCGAGCCGAACGCCGCGGGCGGCTATGCCGTCCACGGCCTTCCCGAGGTCCGCGACTTCGCCCGGCTCGACGACGCCCACGCCCACGCCACAGCCGCCCTCGAGCGCCTCGTCCGCGGCCTCGCCCGCGCCGCAGGCACCGCCACCACTGCTGTCGAGGTGCAGGCCCACGACCGCATTTCGGCCGCCGCAGACGGCACGGAGATCTTCCTGGAACGCCTCCTCACTGCCCACTTGGTCGGGCCGCCCAACGCGGCGCGGCCCGCCTAGGAGCTTGAGCGGATGGAACGCCGCCGAGCACCCGAGGCCGTGCTGGCCCTCTTCTGGGTCGCCGCGGCCATTTACTTCGGCGCCAAGAGCCTCGAGCCCGACGAGGAGGTGGACCTCGACTCCCTCCCCATCCCGGCCACTGTCTCCGACGTCCAGGGCGTGCCTAACCTCCTACGCCTCTCCGAGGACCTCCTGCGGGGGGCGCAGCCCAACCTCGTCGGCTTCCGAGCCCTCAAGGCCCTCGGCATCAAGACCGTCGTCAATCTGCGGCACTACCACTCCGACCGCTACATGATTGACAAGGTCGGCCTCGACTACGAGCACATTGACGTCAAGTCCTGGGGCCTCCGCGGCGGCCACATCGCCCGATTCCTCGAAATCGCAACCGACGGGACGAAGACCCCCGTCTTCATCCATTGCCACGACGGCATCGGCCGCACCGGCGTCATGTGCGCCATGTACCGCATCGTCGTCCAGGGCTGGACCCGCGAGGCCGCCCTCAAGGAGATGATCGAGTTCGGCCCCTGGGACGAGAAGGGCCTTCGCAAGATGCTCGAACGAATAGACGAGACGGACGTTGACCGGCTGAAGCGGCACTTCGCGCCCGCGAGCCGCCGCGGGCAGGCGTCCCAATGAGACCACGGCTCCTCCCCATCGTCGCCCTTGCCGCGGCCTGGCTTGCCGCGGGCACCTATTGCCTCCACCGCGACTGGGGGCTCGCCGCCCACGAGCGGCCCGCCTCCTGGGCCACCCGCGTGCGCCGGCCCGGCCTGCCAAACCTCCACAGGGTCACCGACGCCCTCTACCGCGGCGCCCAGCCCACCCCGGAAGGCTTCCGCGAGCTCAAGAAGATGGGCGTCAAGTCCGTCATCAACCTGCGGTCGCACCACTCGGACGATGATGAACTCGGCGACACGGGCCTCGCCTACGAGGAAATCCCCATGAGCGCCCGCCACGCCGAGGCCGACGACGCCGTGCGCTTCCTCAGACTCGTCACCGACAAGGCCCGCACCCCCGTCTTCGTCCACTGCAAGGCGGGGGCCGACCGCACCGGCGCCATGTGCGCCCTCTACCGCATCGTCGTCCAGGGCTGGACCAAGGACGCGGCCATTCGCGAGATGACCCGTGGCGGCTTCGGCCACCACCCCATCTACCGCAACCTGCCCAAGTTCATCGAGGGCCTCGATGTCGAGGCCCTCAGGAAGCAAGCCGGCCTTCCGGCCAAACCCTGACCCCGTCCCTTGGGTCCCTTTCGTCCCTTATGTCCCTTTCTCTTCAAGGGACCAAAGTGACCCAAGGGACAGAAGGGACTCACAAGGAGCACCCCCTGGCATCTCTGCTCTGCCGCCCGCGCCTCGGCATGCTCCGCCTCCCGGCGGCCCGTCGCTCCATTGTTGCGGCCCCGAAAACGGGCCTCAACAATGATGAAACGGCCAATAGCGGCCCTATACGCCATTCCGGCCATTGTTGGGGATGACGCGCGCACGCCCCCCGAGGGCCGCAGGGCCACGCACAACAGGGCTTGGCGAGCACGCATGCCTAGTAATCGCAACCCCTTATGGCGAATCACGGTCCAGCGCGCGATCCCCGATTCCTCCATTGTTGCGGCCCGTCGAGCCAGCGCGATCCCCAACAATGGACGCACGGCAGGGGGTGCGGGCCGGAATTGTAGGTGATGTGCACCCGGCGGCGCGGAAAAGACACCCGCTGTCTTTTGTGCGAAGCACCCGTAGGGCCGTGGACGGCAAAAGACAGCGGGTGTCTTTTCCGTGCCGCACCCCCCGGCAGGCAACGCGCCCGCTCACCGCCCCAGAACGGTGAGCATGATGTGCCAGCCGACGCCGCTGGCGGGGTCGTTGGGCTTGGCGCCGGGGATGTCGGCCGGGCCAATCTCGCCGGCACAGTAGCAGCCGAAGAGGGGAAGGGTCTCCTCGAGGACCTTGCGGATGGCGGCCAATTCGTCGCCGACGTTGGCGAGCTTGCCCTTGCGGCCCGCGCAGTCGAAGGCCAGGACTGCGAAGGGCTTGCCCCTCTGTGCCCCCAGGGCCTCCTGTGCCGCTGCCTCGGCGCTGGCCACGACCTGTCCGCCCTCCTTGGCCTGCTTGCCGACCATCGAGACCTGGATGTCGCCCGTCAGGAGCAGGGCGATAGCGCTGTCCTGGTACATCCGCCCCTGGAAGTAGACGTAGGTTTGCCCCGCGTTCTTGCTGACGGAGCCGCCGGTGATGGGGAAGGGGCGGATGAGGGCCTGCTTGATGCCCTCGACGAGGGGGGCGTTCTTGGGCGAATGGGCGTCCGCAATGACGATGAGGATGCCGTTGTCGAACTTCCTGGGGAGCTTTGCGACGAGTGCCGCCCCCGCGGCGCGGAGGCGCTGCTCGATCTCAGCTTGGTCGGTCTCGGCGCTCAGCTTGGCCGTGCCCAGGTCCCGCTGGAGCGCGGCGGCCAGCGACACCCCCTCGCCCGTGATGGCCAGGAGCACCACCGAATCGCGGTCGGCCACCACGGTGCGCGTGAACCCGCCGTACGTGGCGCCGCCGAAGACGACCTCGCTGGGGAAGACGGAGCAGATGCCCTTGAGGGCCTGCTTCTTGCGGGCCGCATCCTCGAAGCACTCTGAGATGAGGACCAGGTGAGGCTGCTTGAGGAGGCGCCGCTTGAGGGACTCCGCGGCCTGCCGCCCGGCCACGTAGGGGTCGGGGTTGGAGGCCACACTGGTGAGGAAGCCGATTTCGCTGCCGATTCGCGCGGGGCTGGTCCGATAGGTCTCCGCGACCCTCATCGAGCACCCCGCCGCCGCCAAAGCACAGGCCACGATTGCCGCACACCGACGCATGGAATGTCTCCTAGAAAAGTGCCCTGGGCGAGAGGCAATGACGGGATGGGTGGATGAATGGATGAGTGGATGAATGGATGGGTGGATGGTGTCCTTCTTCCGTTCTTCCATCCATCCATCCATTCATCCATTCATCCATCCTTCCATTGCTCCGTTCATCGTTTCGAGCTACAGAAGCCCCACTCGATCCGGTTGTCGAAGGGCGCATCCTTGCCCCAGCGGGCGCCCGCCCACAGGCTCCAGGCCAGGCGGTTGCGCTGCCAGGGCCACAGGCCGGCCGCCTCGCCCATATCTCGCAGCCCCGTGCCGTCCGGATCGTGAACCAGCACGGAGAAGCCGAACTCCCGCCCCTCCATCGGCTCGATGCCAGGGAGCGCCGAGAGGGGGAGCGCGGCCTCGTAGCGCGTGACCCCGCCCCGGCGGCGAATCGCCAGCTTGGCCGACTTCAGTTCCAGCGCCGCCAGCTCCCTCACCTCCTGCGCGGCCGACAGCAACGTGTCGGGCGCCGCCAGCACGAAGCACTTCGGGTCCGCAAGGAGGAACTCGCACCGCGCGGCCTTGCCACCGGGCTGCAGGGCGGTGGGGGCGTCCCGCGGGGCCAGGGCGAACTGCACGGCGTCGAACTCCGCCCCCTCGCGGTAGCCCACGTGCTTCTCCTCCTCGACCTCGACGAGGAGACAGAACTCCTGCCGATTCCAGTAGGTGCTGACCGTCGTCTTCTTGCCGCCGACGGTGAAGGAGACGGGGATTGCGTCCGCCCAATCGCCCGTGCGGCCATCAATGGTCGGCTTGAAGAACGGGGCGCTGGCGCAGGCGACCTCCTGCTTGCGGGCCACGCGACTGCCGTCGTCGCCCGTGGCTACGGCCTCGACGTGGTAGCGGTTCGCATCGAGGTTGGCCCCCTTCACGATGGTGAAGGGCACGCGCTGGGCAGCCTTGGGGGCGAGGGTGACGGGGCGCTCGGCCGGCTCAATGCGCCAGCCCTCGGGCAGGCGGAGCGCGATGCGTCCCCGCCACTCCGCCTCCCGCAGGTTCTCGACCCTCACGTATGCGGTTGGCCCCGTGGCGGGGGGCACTGTGAACTGCTCGACGCGCAGCGCCACCGCCTCCTCGCCCGCCGCCGTGAGTGCGCACCACAGCAACATGACTGCTGCCACACAAGGCGAAGACTGCCTGAAGGCAGGACTCCGAACAAGGCCACCGCCCGTTTGGAGTCCTGCCTTTAGGCAGCTCTTGCCTGCCACACAAGGCGAAGACTGCCTGAACGGCCTGTCGATTTAGTCGGCCCGGGAATTGCTGAGAAGATGGCCAGATTTCTATTG
>VGYV01000033.1 GCA_016872855.1 Planctomycetota bacterium | reverse complement strand
TACAGCGTCGCCTTCTCCCCGAGGGGGATCGGCCAATGAGGACCCACCTGCTCCCGCGGACTCGCGATTTCGGATTTCGGATTTCGGATTTCGGTTTCCGATCCGCAATCCGCAATCCGCAATCCACAATGGCTCTGGCGGCTACCATTGCACTCGGCTGCCTGCTCCTGCCCGCGCGCGAGGCCCCCGCGGCCACCCTGGCCGAGAAGCAGATCGAGAAGCTCCTGGGCGAAGCCGCCGCCCCCAACGCCAAAGAGCCCGAGAAGAAGCTCGACGAGGCCCGCCGCACCCTCGCCACGGCCGGCCTGGGGGACCTTGACCGCGCCTTCGTCGAGGCCGACATCGAGCGCACGGCCGCCACCGTGGCCATCAATGCCTGGCGCCGCGCGGCGGACGCGCAGAAGCCCGCCCTGCGCCAGGAGGCCCGCCGCCGCGTCCTGGGCACGCTCGACCTGTACGAGAGGCTCCTGAAGCGCGCCGAGGACAACCGCGAGGCCATCCTGGCCAAGCTCCCCGAGAGCGCCGACCCCGACAAGGACCCCAAGGCCACCGAGGCCGGCAGCTACGTCCACCGCGCCAACTACCACAAGGCCTGGCTCCTCTACCGCGTGGCCGACCTGGCGGACCCCGACATCGAGGGCGCCGACCGCACGAAATGGCTCCAGCAGGCCCTCGAACTCTTCAGCGGCTACACCGCCGACGGGTACCGCAACCTGCCCGTGGTGGTGGACTGCTTCCTCGGCCAGGCCCTCTGCCTCCACGCCCTCAAGCGGTTCCGGGGAACCGATGGCAGCCGGGGGCTAATCGAGTTCCTCGAAGAGGACTACGCGATCACCAAGCGCCTCGACGAGGAGCGCGGGCGAGCCCCCACCGAGACCCTGAAGCGGATGACGTACCTCCTCGTGAAGGGCCTCGAGGCCGAGGCGCCCGGCTCCCCGAGCCTCAAGCTCGAAAGCCTGGCCGACCAGTACTTCCGCAGCCTACCATTCGGCACCGCCTACGACGGCTTCGACCTCGAAATGGCTATCGCCCGGGCCAAGAACCTCCAGGCCCTCCTCCGGTCGCCCGACGCCGGCAGCCGCGCCCGGGGCTACGAGGCCAAGCTCCAGGAGATCAAGAGCCAGTTCGACCTCTACGGCGACCCCTGGTACACCGACCTCTACAAGGCCCTCGGCCTTCCCCCGCCCCCCCTGCCGCCCGGGCTGCAGGAAGTGGGCAAGCTCTTCAAGGACGGGCGTTACAAGGAGGCGCTCGGCATCATCCAGCCGGCCCTCGCGAACCCCAAGACGCAGCGCCTCGCCGACTGGCGGCAGGCCCTGGCCGCCGCCCACTGGAACCTCCAGACCTGGCGCGAGGCCCATCGGGCCGCCTACGACTTCATACGCCAGCACCCGACCGATCCCCGGGCCGCCGAGTGGTGCCGCCGCGCGCTCCAAGCCGGCCTGCGGGCCACCGCCGCCAAGCCTCCTCAGCTCGACTTCCAGTCCTTCAACAACTTCCTCGATTTCGCCACGACCACATTCCCGGCCGAGCCCGAGGTCCAGCGTGTCCCCTGGACCCGCGCCTCGCTCCTCCTGGAGGCGAAGGACTACCGCGGGGCCGAGCAGGCGCTCGCGCGGATTGACGCTAAGTCGCCCGTCTACCGCCTTGCCCAGTACGGCCTCGCCCTCGCCACCTACCGCCAGGCTGAAGAAACGCTCAAGGACACGGCGCGCGGCACCCGGGCCGCCCAGGAACTCCTCGAGCGCTCGGCCGCCGCCGTCGGCCGCTTCGCCGACACCACGCCGGGCGCCGCGGACGTGGAGAAGCTGCCCGAGGCCACCGTGAGCATCGCCCACGCCGTGGCGCGCAACCTCCTGCGCCTGACCCAGCCCAAGGCCGCGCTCGCGCTCCTCAAGCGCCTCGACGACTCGGTGGAACTCAAGGGCGTGGACGCCACGACGCGGGAGGCCCTCCGCCTCGAGGCCCAGGCGGTCCTGGACGGCACGGACGGCGTGCGCAAGATGCTCCGCGAGATCGCCGCCAAGGACTCCGAGCAGCCGCACCTGGCGCAGCTTGCCGCCAACTTCGCCGCACGGCTCGAAAAGGAGGCCGAGCGCCTCAGCCAGGCCAAGCAGGCCGCCGAGGCCAACGCCCTCACCCGCGAGCTCGTCAAGGCCTACGAGTTCCTCCTCCGCCAGGTCGGCCATAGCCCCGACCCCAGGGCGCGAGGCCAGGAGCCCGTCATCCGGCGCCACCTGGCCAACGCCCTCCTGCGCCTGGGGGATATGAAGGCCGCCGTGGAGCACTGCGAGGCGGTGCTCCAGAGGCTCGGGCCTGGCGAGGCCCAGCCGGCCGACATCCTGCGGGGGCTGGCCGTCGCCTACGAGGCGGCGGGACGCCACGACGACGCACTCCGGCGCTGGCGCCCCCTGGCTCAGGGCCTCCCCAGAAAGACCGAGGGCTGGTACGAAGCCCAGTGCCATCACATCCTGTGCGTCCTCAAGTCCGGCGACACCGCAGGCGCGCGACAGCTCCTCGACTACTTCAAGCTCCAGAACCCGGACGTCCCTGCCCCCTGGAAGGCCAAGCTCCAGGAACTCGAGCGCGAAATGGACAGCGCCCCGGCCCCCAAGGCCAAACGGTGAGTTGAGCCATGGTTCATCCGCAGTTCTTCTACAAGCTCCTGGACATCCCGGAAACGGCGGGCGAGCCGACGCTCTACCAACTGCTGGGCATCAGCCCCCGGGCCTTCGACCCCGCGCTGGTGGGCCGCGCGCTGTCCGAACGCAAGAAGCGCCTGCGGCAGAACATCCCAGGGCCGCAGTTCATCCCCGTCGTCGCCACCATCGAGCGGGAGCTCGACGGCGCGGCCGAGGTCCTCCGCGACGCGGCGCGCCGCAAGGCCTACGACGCCCACCTGGCCCGCGAGAAGCACGATGCCGCCCTCCAGGAGGCGAAGGCGCAGCGCACCCAACTGACGGCTGCCGTCCACGAGACGATCAGCTCCCACGTGGATGCCGCCGGCTCCCTCAGCGAGCACGACCGGCCCACCCTCGCCAAGAAGCTGCGCCACATCGGCGTGGACGACCGCAACGTCCAGGTCATCCTCGCCGAAATCCCCAAGCCCCCCGCCCCGCCGCCACCCGAACAGGTCACTGCGGTCGGCGTTCCGCGGGAGACCCTCGACTTCTTCGCCACGGCCACGGACCTCAGCATCAGCCAGGGGGTGCTCGCCGTGGACGACGAGCGCCGGCTCCTCGCACTTGCCGAGAAGCTCGCCATCCCCGCGCCTGCCGCCCTGAACGCCATCAACACCCGCCTGAGCGCCAAGGGGGCGCGCCGCGGCCAGCTCGACCTCCCCGCGCTCACCGCGCTCTTCCAGCACCAGCTCGAGAAGCTCTATCCCGACCGCCAGGCGCCCCCGGCCGAGCGCATCCGCCTCGTCGGCCTCGGCGTCGCTCAGGGCCTCTCCGTCGAGGCCGCCTCCCAGGCCGTCCAGAACCACTTCGAACCCTCCGCCGGGCCGCAGGCCACCCCCCTCGAGATCATCGAGACCCTCCCCGAAGACGAGGAACTGCTCACCGTGCAGCCGGTGGACGACGGCCCGCTGACCGTCGAGCCCCTCTCCGAGCCGCCGCTCACACCGAGGGCCGCCCCCACGCCGGCGCAGCGCGGCTGGAGCCCGGCGCACACGCCTCCGCCCGCCGAGCCAGCCTTCGGCGTCCGCGAGGCCCGAGCCACCGCCCCGCTTCGGCTCACCCCCTCCACGCCGGCCGGGCGCCTGGAACCAGTCCCCGCCGTGCCCCGCACCCCGCCCGCGGGCCAGGCCGCCGTCACAGCCACCCTGCCCGCGCCACTGCACGATGCCGGTGTCACCCAGGCCCCCGCGGCCCGTCGGAGCGACTTCGCTCGCGCGCTCACCATCATCATCCCCCTCGCCGTCATCGCCATCTTCTCCGTCGTCGCCCTCATCTACAGCCTGAGCCAGCGGGAAAGCAACCCGCCACAGAAGGAGAAAGGCCCACTCCCACCGTCCACGAAGACTGTTGTGACACCGCCCCCGCCGTCTACGAAGACGACGGTGCCCCCTCCGCCGCCGGCGACGAAGACGCCGGTAAGACCCCCCCCGCCGGCGACGAAGACCACAGTGCCGTCGCCCGGAGTCCCTCCTCTGGCGTCTCAGCTCCTGAGCGCGGCGGGTTCGTCTGACCGCTTGGCCGACCTCGTGGGCGCGGCTGCGCCGGACGAGTTTCAGGCCGCCCTGGCCTATCTAGCGGCCAGCGCTGCCGACCGCACATCGCTCACCGCGGCGGCCGCCTCGCGCACCCTGGATGCCCTCTCCCGCAGCGACGTGACCAGCCGCGTGCCCGACCAGGCCCGCATCGAGGCCAGATTGGCCCTCTGCCAGGTCATCCGCACCACGAGCGACCCCACCGTCGCCGGCACCGCGCGTGCGTCCCTGAACCGCGCCGTCAGGTGGTCTGGCGGCGGCTCCTCGCCGACGGTGCTGTTTGCCAAACTCGACACGCCCACCGCCCGGCAGCAGGCGGCCGCCGCCTGGGAAGCCGCCGTCCGCCGGGACGGCACCACGCCCCCACCAGACCCCGCCACAGGCCGGCCAAGGGTGGCTGTGCCGAGTGACGACATCCGCAGGGCCTACTCGACCACGAACCGGGTGGAGGACCTGTTGGCCGACACGGCGATGACGCTGCTGGCCTGGTGGGACCGCGCGGCGCAGTTTGCCCAGGGCTCCAACCATTGCTCCCCGGAGCTGAGCCGGCTCCTGAGCGCCGGCGCGGACCGGCCCGCCGCCGTGGCCGAGAGGGTGACCCTGCCCCCCGCTCCGGCGGCCCCCGCCCCAGCACCCCCGCCAGCCACGGGGGCACCGGCGCCCGTCTCGCTCGATGAGTTCAAGGCCAAGCTCCAAGGCCGGTCCACCGGCGAGTGCTACTGGGCGATCGAGCGCCTCCGGCAGGCCGACACGGCAGCGGCGGCCGACATCCTTGTCGCCGAGCTCGCCAGGCGCGCCCGCGACGCCTCGGCACCCGTCGCCGAGGCGCCCTCGACCAGCCGCATCCTGCGCGCCCTCGGCCAGATGAATGTCCCCGAAATCCCAAAGAAGCTCGCCGGCGTGCTCAGGGACTCCCGCAACAACGACATTGTCGCCTACCTTGTGGCGAAGTGCATGCATACGACGCTCCGAGAGCAACTCGGAACCTATTTCTCTGGTCTCAGGTATCCCGAGAGTGATCTGGTGCTGCGGCGGAGCTTCTCGCGGGAGGAGCTTCAGAAGTGTGTCGAGGGCTGGGACGAGGCGGTCGAGAATCTGGAGCGGCGTGCCTCCCTCTTTGAGAGCATGCCGCGGGGGCGGACCCGCCCGGGCTGGATTCCCCGCGCTCCGGCGGGCCTCCCCACGCCCCGGCCGATGCCCATGCGTCCGGCGCCCGGACCCCGCCCGGCTCCCGCAGCCGAGCCGCCGGCTTGGCAGCCTGACCCGACTCGGCTCAAGCTCCTGGCTGCCGCGGCCAACTATGCCTCCCAGGCCGCCGAGAGCCTGAAGGACTACAAGTGGGGAGGCCGCGCGCCCGGCCCCGTCGGGAACCCGGCTGTCGCCAACTACTCGGCGCCAGCCGACCTCGCCGGCGAGGTGGCCGGCGCCCTTGACCGCCTGGTCGCGCAGCTCACCCGCCTGGCCCGCGAGCACGCGAGCCACGGCGCGCACAGGCCCACACTCGAGAGGATCGAGGCCGAAGCCAAGGCCCGCGCCCTCGCCAGCGAGTCCACCGTCCCGCAGGCCGCCGTCCGCCTCGATGCTGCCGCCGCTATCCTGGAGGTGCTCATCCAGGAATGCGGGCCGAGCGACGCTGTGAAGGCCAGCGTGGCAAAGGCCCGCCAGGACCGTGCCGCAGCCGTTACAGCCACGGCGGTCCAGGAACTCCGCGAGAGCGCGATCCACGGCCTTGTCCTGTGGGACCTGCTTCTCTCAGCGGGGTCAAGGCCCTGAAAGGAATGAGCGCGATGCGCAAAC
Organism: Planctomycetota bacterium; assembly: GCA_016872855.1. GTDB lineage: Bacteria > Planctomycetota > PUPC01 > DSUN01 > DSUN01 > DSUN01. The sequence continues at coordinate 18,643 of VGYV01000033.1, read as the reverse complement.
TGCCGTCTGCCGTCTGCCGTCTGCCGTCTGCCGTCTGCCGTCTGCCATCTGCCATCTGGCGCCTGCCGTCTGCCGCCTGCCGTCTGCCGTCTGCCATCTGGCGCCTGCCGCCCGCCGCCTGCCGTCTGCCATCCGCCATCTGCCTCCTCCTCGCAGCCGCCCTCGCCTGTCTGCCCGAGGCGCGGGCGGCCACGACGCCGCCGGCGGCGGACCTCGATGCGGAGCTGGGGGCCGCCCGCAAGGCCGTCCTGGCGGACCCGCTCGACGTTGCCGCTGCTGCCCGCCTGGCGGAGTTGCGCAAGAAGCAGAAGGAGCGCGCCGTCGAGGCTCTGGCCGCGCTCGAGGCGGGCCTCGACGCCTATCTGGCGGGCCGTTGGGCCGCCGCCGCTGCCGAGCTGAAGAAGGCGACCGCCTGCCCCCAGGTGGTGAAGATGGCCGACGCCCTGCTGGTCAAGACCCTCGCCGAGGTGGTCCGCATCTGCCAGGACAAGGCAGGCCCCGCGCCCGGCGCGGCCGCGGCGCCAAAGGTGTGCCCAAAGTGCGGGAACACGGGCCTGGCGGACTGTACAGAGGAGGGCTGCCACGCCTCCGGCTTCATCCGCTGTCAGGCCTGCGATGGGCTGGGCAAGATCGACCCGAGCAAGTCCCGCACGCCCTGCCTGGTGTGCGACGGCAAAGGGCGCCGGAGCACGGGAACCACTTGCTCCGCGTGCAATGGCAAGGGGTCGCTGCCCCCATCCAAGTCATCTTCCTCGTATCTGCGCTCGTGCAGCAAGTGCGGCAGCAAGGGCGAGGCGGAGTGCCCGACCTGCCGCGGCAGGGGCGTGGTCCCCTGCACGTGCGGCGCCAAGCCGTCCGTCGAGTCCCCGCCGGACGCCACACCCCCGACGCCTGAGAGCCCTGTCGGCACCAACGAGGCCGAGAGGGCCAAGAAGGCCATCGCCAAGGCCCGATTCCTCCGCGAGGGCGGAGTTGACCTCGAGTCCCCTGAAGCCCTGGAGTGCTCGCCCAAGCTCACGAAGTAGGCCGTGAAGGAACCGCAAATGCCCATCTTCGAGATCACCCAAGGCCCCGGCGCCGGCGGCGTCTTCCACGTGGAGCAGGACGAGTTCGTCCTGGGGCGCGACCCGTCGTGTGCGGTCCCCCTCCAGGACATGGCGGCCGGCGCCGCCCACGTCCAGATTCGCCGCGGCCCCGAGGGCTTCATGCTCACGGACCTCGGGTGTCCCGCCGGCACGTTCCTCAACGGCCACCGTGTGAAGGAACTGCCGCTCGAGTCGGGCGACGAAATCCGCATCGGGACCACCATCCTGCGATTTCTCGACAACGCCGCGCCGACCCCGCCGGAGACGATCCCCCTCGGGCCGGCCGACGAGGCCCCCCTCGAGGTCGAGCCGGCCGACGGCGAGGTGGTCCTCGTGGAGCCGGCCGGCAGCGCGCCGAGTCCGCCCGGCCCGGCGCCTGAACCCCCCCATCCCGCCGTGGCACCCTCGGTTCCGGCCGAGGCCGCGCCGGCCGAGGCCGAACTCGTCGGGCCGGCCCCCGAGCAGCCCGCGCCGCGCCTGCGCGTCGGCAAGCCCCTCACACAGGTCCCCCTCGGCAAGCATCTGGTGCAGAAGATGGTCTGCCCCAACTGCTGGCACTCCTTCGCCCCGGAAAGCGTCCTCTTCATCGCCCAGCACCCCGACCTGATTGGCGACCCGATTGCGGGACCCAACGAGTTCCGCCGCTTCGAGCCCTTGCGGTTCACCATAGACTGGAAGGCCCTCGACGAGCGCGAGGTGCCGACCACCCTGATCGCCTGCCCCAAATGCCACCTGTCGCTGCCCGAGGCCGCCATCGACGTCTTCTCGCTCTTCATCTCCATCGTCGGCTCCCCGGCGAGCGGCAAGTCCTACTACCTCACCGCCATGGTCGCCAAGCTCCGCCAGCTCGCGCCCGAACGCTTCCATCTCCAGTTCACCGACGCCGACGTGGCGATGAACAGCGTCATCCACGAGTGGGAGAACACCCTGTTCCACAACCCGCATCCCGACAGGCTGACCCAACTGATCAAGACGCAGCGGGACGACCCCCGCCTCCACCGCACCGTGACCATCGGAGGCCGGGACATCCGCTACCCGGTCCCCCTCCAGTTCGTCGCCCGGCCCACGCCCGCGCACCCGCACCATGCGGAGACGCACCGCCTCGGCCGCCTCGTGGTGCTCTACGACAACGCGGGGGAGGACTACCTGCCCGACATCGCCGACCCCAACCCGACCGCCATCCAGCACCTGGCCAAGTCCGGCATCATCTTCATGCTCTTCGACCCCATCCAGGAGCCTGCCTTCCGCGCGAAGTGCACCAGCCGCGACCCACAGCTCACCCACGGCCTGCGGCCCGCTGGCACCGTCCCTGTCCCTCAGGTCCGTCAGGAGCAAATCGTCAACGAGGTCGGCGTCCGTGTCCGCCGCTTCCTGCGCCTGCCCGCCAGCCACCGCATCAAGAAGCCCCTCGTCGTCGTCGTCCCGAAGTTCGACATCTGGGCCGACCTCGCCGGCGTCTCGATTGACGACGAGCCCTTCCTCGAGCCCGGGGACGGCTCGCCCGCGCGCGTGGACACCGCCCGCGTCGAGCGCACCAGCGAGTCCCTGCGCCGCCTCTTCTCCCGCTACTGCCCCGACTTCGTCGCCACCGCCGAAAACGTCAGCCAGACCGTCTGCTACATCCCGGTGAGCAGCTTTGGGTGCAGCCCCGTGATGACGCGCCGCGACGGCATCGCCTTCTTCGGCGTGCGGCCCAGGGACATCGCGCCCAAGTGGGTCACTGTGCCCTTCTTCTACTGCATGGCCAAGTGGGGGCCGAAGGGCCTCCTCCTGCCGCCGCCCAGGGGATAACTCCATGAGCCTTGAACTCGTCTACACGTCCGCGCCCAGGGGCCTCAAGTCCACCACCCCCGGCTTCTGCACCGTCGCCGCCACCGCCGGCATGCCCCGCCAGATGATGATGAAGCTCGAGGCCCTCAGCGGCTACGAGTTCTGCTTCAGCCTCTCCGACCCCAACGTGCGCCTCAGCCCCGCCAACTTCGCCCACGCCCGCCTCGTCGTCGGTGGCCAGTCCCTCAGCGTCCTCTCACGCATCGCCTTCGCCGGCGCCGACTACTCCGGGCGCACCAACAAGATCGCCCACCACCTCGCCCTCGCCGCCCACGAGGAACTGCCCGGCGGACCCGCCTGGATGCTGCGGCAACTCCAGCTCGGCGACGGCCAGCGCCAGCTCCTCCACGCCGACTGGCGCGAGGAGGCCCACGAACTCGACCCCCGCGACCTCCGCACACTCCTCGCCGCACGGCCCGCCCCCGCCCCCGCCCCCGCGCGGTGGTGGGAGCAGGCGACCGGCGGCGACCCCGGCTGGGCAGGCCTCCTCCTCAAGTCCCTCCGCGAGCGCAAGGACGCCCCAGCCTTCGTCATCTTCAACCCCGGCACTGAACTCCTCCCCCTCTTCGAGGAATGCCTCGCCCTTCTTCCCCCCGCCGAGCGCTGGGCCGTCGGCTTCTCCACCTACTACTCCACACTCCCCGCCGGCTGCTTCTACCACTGGCGCGGCGTCCTCGCCGGCTCCACCGCCGCCCGCGAGGTCGCACGCTTCCCCAACGCCACGGTCATTGACCTCACCCGCAGGCCCCTCCCGCGGGCCGAGGACAACCCCTACACCCAGGCGGCCCGCGCCGGCCAAATGCTCCCCCCCGTCCCCCAGGAGGCCCCCAGTGGCCTTGTGGCACAGCCGCCCTCGGCTGTGGGCGCCGACGCCGAGCCCTCCTGGCGCCGCCTCATCCCCGACAGCCTGAAGTTCCGCACCCGCGAGGAGGCCCCACTGCGCCTCCGCCTCGATGCCGCCGCCGCCGACGACGCGGCGGCCGACGACGCCACCCGCATCGCCCGCCTCGAGCGCCGCCTCGACGCCGCGCGCCGCGGCCACCGCCAGGCCCGCACCTTTGCCTTTGCCGCCTGCGCCGTAGCCGGCCTGCTGCTCCTCCTGTGCATCTACGCCTTCATCCAGCGCTCCGAACTCTCCAGCGACCTCGAACGCTTGAAGCAGGACTACGCGCGCCTCAAGGAGGAACTCAAGTCGAAGCCCACCACCAAGGCCGTTGTCGCGCCACCGCCCGAGAAGCCCGCGACCAAGGTCGCCGTCGCGCCCCCGCCCGAGAAGCCCACGACCGAGGACGTCGTCGTCCCACCGCCCAAGAAGCCGACCACCAAGGACGTCGTCGCCCCGCCGCCCAAGAAGCCCACGACGGACGTCGTCGTCTCACCGCCGCCCGAGAAGGACAAGCCCAAGGTCGTCGAGCCGCCCAAGGAGAAGCCCCTGGAACTCGGCACCCACGTCCGCGCTGATGTCCCACCCCTGGCCCCTGCCTCCGACGATGGACAGAAGGTGGTGTTCCACACAGGCCCCTTCCACGCCGTCCTTGAGCCTCCGGAGGGGTTGGAGCGGAACAGGACGCTGAAGATCGATCGGGATGCCAATAACCCCGACGCCCTGCTGGTCAGCCACCTGTCGAAGAGCGGCTTCGGTCGTGAGCTGTTGTTGACCTGCAAGCGCCAAGGCGGCCAAATGGTCTGGGAGATCAACAAGGACAAGGAGCGGGACTACGCCGCCTGCCTCGATCACCTCGTCCTCATAGCCGTCACGGGGAAGGACAAGCACGAGGGCTACGCGCCCTGCACGCGCAGACGCGACAGGCCGCCTGCCAGACTTACCATCGTCTATCGCGGCGACGGCGCCATCGTGAGCGCTGAGAAGGACAGGGTGTGGGAGTGCAGCTACCCCTGGGTGCAGCAGCTCCTCGTACGGCACAAGCTCATTGAAGGCGGCAAGCCCATCCCGCTCTTCAAGGCGCCCCCAATGACGGGAGAATTCGCGGAGATCACGAAGAAGGATGACTCCGGACGGTTCCCCGGAATCCTCTTCAAGGGCAAGGTGCAAGCCCCAAGCCGCCCCAAGCCATTCGAGATTCGGCTCGTCCTTGAGTTCACGCTGAGCGACCAGCCCAACCCGCGGGAGGGGGGCAGCGTGACGGCGAAGTTGAGCGTCAGTGGACTCGAGGAGTACCTCGGGGACCTGGAGTCTGCCCACGTGTGGCTCCAGAAGCTGAGGGAAGCCAATGAGTTGGCCGACCTTGCTGAGGAGTTGGACCGCCTGAGGGAGCGTGAGAAGGAGTTGCTGGCGAAGGACCCCAAGGAGAGAGACGGCATTGGCCGAGTGCAGCACCGGATTGATCAGATCAGGAAGATGCCGAATCTCGAGAAGCGCACCAAGGCGGCGTACAAGCAGTTCGCCGAGGATGGCACGCCAGCCAAGGCAATCCCAAGGATCAGGGATGCGGTGAAGAAGGAACTCTTGAAGTTCCGTAAGGAGCACGACCCTACGAATTGGGCGACAGAAATCAAGGAGGCAGTGCAAGCTCTGAAGGCCGACAGGAGGTTGCCGCATGAGCTCTTCAGAGCCACCGAGGGATTGACGATCCTTGATCCCTGGGGCATCACACTGGCGACCGTGACCCCGGTGCTCAGGCTTGAGGGAGAGAAGGACGAGCCGAGGCCGCCGAAGAAGTGAGGCTGCCGATGAGCGCGGAGTACGAGGACGACGAGGAAGAGTACGAGGAGGTGGAGGACGACGAGGAGGTCGTCGAGGACGACTCCGCGCCGGGCAGGGGGCCGTCGCGCCTGAAGATCGCCGTCATCGGGCTGATCGCGGTGATCGTGGTGACGAATCTGGTGACGGCCATCGTCCTGTGGCGCCTCTCGAAGTCCCGCGACGAGAAGGCCGAGGCGCCCGTCATCAAGTCCCAGGACAAGGGCGGGCGCCTGGGCCTGGTCGTGCCTCCCTCCACGCCGCGCGAGAAGCCCTCAACCAGGGACGCTGTCGCGCCCCCGCCCGAGAAGCCCACGACCGAGGACATCGTCGCCCCGCCCCCTGAGAAGCCCTCGACCAGAGTCGCCGTCGCCCCGCCGCCCAAGAAGCCTTCGACCAAGGACGCTGTGACGCCGCCGGCCGAGAAGCCCTCGACGAAAGCGGTCGTCGCGCCGCCGCCCAAGGCGGGTCCTCTCGAGCTGCGGCCCGCTGTGGCGGGCACCGGGACGCCGCTGTTCCCCGCGTCGGACGACGGGCAGAAGATGGTGTTCGATACCGGCCCGTTCCACGCGGTCCTCGCGCCGCCGGAGGAGCTGGGGCGGAACCGCGCGCTGAGGGTCGAGCCGGATGCCGGCAACCCCGATGCGCTGCTGGTCAAGCACTTGTCGAAGAGCGGCTTCGGCCACGAGCTGTTGTTGACGTGCAAGCGCCAGGGCGGGCAAATGGTATGGGAGATCAACAAGGCCAGCGAGGCAAGCTACGCGGCCTGCCTCCAGCATCTCGTCCTCAGCATCGTCAAGGGGACGGGCGCGGAGCAGGCCGTTGTCCCATGCTTGCGCAAGCGGAACACGGAGGCCAGGGACCTTGTCCTGACGTACCGCGCGGATGGCTCGGCCGTGGGGAAGGAGGAGGAGAGGGTGTGGAGCTTGCGGTACCCGTGGGTTGAGGCGTTGTCCATCCAGCACAAGGCCCTTGCGGGCGGCAAGCCGGTTCCTCTGGGCAAGGGCGTTCTCGTCTCGGGCGGTGATGCAGAGGCCAGGCGAGATGCCGCCGGCCGTCTCACTGAGGTCGCGTTCCGACGCACCGTGCAGGCCCCCGGCGACCGCGCGAAGCACGAGCTCGCCTGCGTCCTGAGCTTCAGCATCGGAAGCGGCAGGGACCCAAAGGAGGGCGCAGCGTTGGGTGTTGCCTTCAGTGCCAGGGACATCGAGAAGTTCCTGAAGTCGCTGAAAGACGCGCGCGCAGCCCTTGAGGTGTTGCGCGGCCACCACAGGGAGTTCGTCAGGCTGACGACCGAGCGCGACCAGATGGCCAGGCGACTGAAGAACCTGCGGGACCTCGCTGCGTCTGGCAAGTACATGAGCTCGACTCTCCGCGAGGAGCTGGAGGACCTCGAGAAAGAGAACAAGGCCCAGTTCGGCACTCGAGGCGAGAAGGCCAAGAGAATCGAGGCACTCAGCCAGCTCCTGGTGGCGCACCTGGCAAGGCTCAAGAGGGACACTGTCCCCTCAGACTGGGGACGGCAGATTGACGAGGAGCAGGCTGCCCTTGGGAAGTGCTGGGCCCTACCCCAGGAGCAGTTCAAGGGGCTCGAGGCAGTGACGGTCCTGGACCCGTGGGGGCTGCCGCTGGCAATCCTCACCCCGAAGTTGCAGCTTCAAGGCGCTGAGGAGCTAGAGAGCCCCAAGGCGCGCCCGAGCGCGCCATCCAAGGAGAAGAGCAGGTTCTGAATGACTTGGGGCGTCCGCCTGGCGCGGCTGACGCTCCGGCTCAAACGCGTAGAGGCCGGAACGAGTCACGCGGCCCCCGTGCGGGAGCCGCGGCGTGACGGAGGATTGCCGTGATCGCCATCGGGAACTTGATTGATGAGATACAGGCCATCGTGGCCTCGGGCACGGCGCCCGAGAAGGGGCGCCTAATCGAGCTGGCCACGGCCTATCTTCAGCTCTGCCAGCTTGTCAAGGACAAGGCGGTCCGCTGCCGCGACCTGCTCCGCCAGGGCATGCGCGAGGAGGCCATCGCGTTGGCCAAGGAGCCCCCCGCCCTCCAGGAGGCAGCCGATGTCCTCACCTTCGACGGGCGCGCCGCCTGGGTGGCCATCTGCGAGGACATGGGCATCGAGCTCCGCCACTTCGACTTCAGCCCCGAGGTCGTCACACGCGTCCTCGGCGACCTGAGCACTGACGTGGAGTCGCTCAACCGCCTGCTCGCCAAGCACAGGCTCCTGGCCCTCGGCCAGGCCCCGCTGGCTCCGCGCATCCTGGTGCTCCGGAGCATCCTGCGCGCGGACCCGGCCCGGCCCTTCTGGCGGAAGGACCTCCAGGCCCTCGAGAACGCCCGCCTCGAGGAGCTGGCCCGCCTGGTCCCCGAGGCCCTCGCCACGCGCAACCGCCCGGCGCTCGAGGCCATGCGGGAAGAGCTGAAGTCCACCGACTGGCTCACGTCCCCGCCCAAGTCCAATCTGCTCAAGGTGGAGGCGGCGCTCAAGCCCTTCGTCGAGGAGGACGTGCGGCAGCGCCAGGCCGACCTCGGCGAGCAACTGCGCCAGGCCCACAGCGCGCTCTCGAAGGACCTCTGCCGCGACCTCCTGGCCCAGTTGACCCAGGTGGAGCAGGAGACGGGCGTGGCCCCCGAGCCCGAGATCGCCTTCGACATGGCAGCCGTCGAGGCCTGGCTCAAGGAGGAGGACGAGGCGGCCCGCCGCGAGCAGGAGTTCAAGGCCTCGTGCACGGCCCTGGAGGCGGCGCTGGACGGCAATGCGGCCCTCCACGCCCTCGAGGCCCGCGCGGCGGCGGTGCTGCGCCACGGCCAGGGCATGCCGCGCCCCATCGCCACGCGCTTCGACGCGCGGGTGAACGACCTGCGCCGCGCGCGGCGCATCAAGACCTGGTTCATCTTCTCCGCCGTCTTCGCCGCCGCCGCCGCTCTCGCCGTCGGAATCTACTTCTACACCAACTGGCGGAAGGAGGTCAATCGGCGGGCGGCCTACGTCCAAGAGCTCCGCCGCCTCGCGGACGAGGGGAAGCTCGGCGAGGCCCAGGACTACGTGGCGGGCCTGCCCCCCGAGATGCAGGGAGACGGGCGCATCGTCGCCATCAAGGGGGAACTCGATGCCCAGATCAACTCCGAGAAAGGGCGCAAATCGCTGTTCCACGAGCGCGTGGCGAAGGCCCAGGAGTCGCTAGAGCGGGCTGGGAAGGCAGCGCTCAGGCCGACCCTGAGCCAGACCGATATCGGGTACATCGAGCAGGACCTCGCTGCGGCAGAAGACGGGTTCAAGAAGGCCATCACCGTGGCCAAGAGCGACGACGAGAAGGGCACTATCCAGGCCGGCACCGAACGCATAAAGAGCATCCGGGGCGGGCTCGCGGAGCGCGCACGCAAGGTGATTGACGTGGCGTTTGCCGACCTTCGCGTGGCTTTCAACGGTGCGGAGGAGGCGCAGACGAAGGAGCGGCAGGCCATCACCGAGGCCTACCAGAAGCTCACCGACCCGCCCCCGCCAGGCTCCCTCGATGGCCTTGCCGACGCCTGCATCCGGAAGTCGGAGCAAGTGGCCAAGATGGATGGCCTGAACGTGGCGCAGCGTGCGGACGCCGAGCGGTACGCGGCCGACGTCCGCAAGCTGCGGGACGAGCTTCGGGAGAAGCGGCGGAACGCAACGGATGCGGCCGATGCCTTCAGGCAGATACCGGCCCTCTACGACAAGCCGGCCGAGCTGGCCAAGCAGCTCCAGGACTTCCAGGCCCGCTTCGGCGATCACCCCCTCGCCGCCGAGCTGGGCCGCGCGGCGGGCCTAGCCGACGCCTGGCGCGCTTACCAGGCCTGGCACACCCTCTCCGAGCCGTGGGTGGGCGACCCGCGGGTCTGCAAGCCCAAGGACGCCGGCCTGCGCATCACCGCCATCGAGGACCACCTCCGGCTCTTCCCCGCTTCGCCCCTCAAGAGTGCCGCCGAGGAGTACCTCAAGTACCTCCAGGCCGCCAGGAAAGCCCTGCCCGACGATGGCTCGATTGGCGGCATGGCAACCATCAAGGATGGCTTGTTCGTCAACCGGCTGATGGCGGACACGTACGTCGTGAAGGCCGCCAAGGACAAGAGGTACTACACATTCGAGCCGAACCTCGATGAGGCCAAGGGCGGGGAGCAGATGGCCGGCTATTGGGTGAAATGGATCAACAATGAGACCTGCAAAGTCACCACGCTACTACTGCGCGTGAAGGCTCCGAAGGACCTGGACGGGGATCCGAACCCCCTGCCCGAGTCAGGGCAGGCGAGATTCGTCAGGGCCGTGCGGGAACGGCTCGCCAAGTACGAGGGGGCGGGCTGGGAGACCATCTACCTCGAGCTGGCCGAGAAGGTGAAGGGCTACACGGACACGGACCCCATCGTGCGCGCCAAGCTCCTCAAGTTCTTCGTCGAGCTTGCCAAGGAGTTCGCCTGGGTGCAATCGCCCACCATCGAGGACCTGTTGCGGCAACTGGGAGCGCTCAACCTGAACGTGCGGTGGATGGACCCGAACGACGCGGACGCCAACCTCTCGCGGCCGGAGTGCGCGTGCTTCTTCGAGACGACAAAGCCGCTCACGCCGCTGGTGGAGGATGCGGTGAAGCGGGTCCGGGAACTCCAGGGCCTCTTCCGCCCGTATCGCGCCGTCGGGATTCTCCTCAGCGTCGGCGGGCCGGCGGAGGTGCGCCTCGGCGCACGTGAGAAGCTGGACGACGGGGACCTCTACATCCTCGGCATCCGAGGCGGGCCTGCGCCCGCGTTCCACCCGGTGGGCACCGCCGCGGCTGGCAAGGTCAAGATGGCCGACCACCTCCGCGGCGAGTTCCCGCGGGGCTCCGTGGTCTACTTCGTCGCCCGCCCGACGGGTGCCGCGCCCAAGAAGTGAGCCTCTCTGCTCGGGAGGGGGCTTACTGGAGAACCGACAGCTCGATGAAGGAGGGGTGGGCAGGGCCGTGGTGGACCTTGTTCTCGGCGGTCTGTAGCTTGGTCCAGGCCGAAGGGTGGTCGGGGACATTGAGGTTGCGGTCGAAACGGGGGAAGTTGCTGCTGCTGACGTGGAGGGCGATGCGGTTGCCCTTCTCGAAGACGTAGGCGGTGCTCCAGAGGTCAATCTCGACCTCGACGATTTCGCCGGGCTTGAGGAGCTTGGGCTTGCCGCGGCCCTCGCGGTAGCGGCAGCGGACAATGCCGTCCTGGATGTTCCCCTGGTAGCCGTCGGGGCGCACGTCGAGGAGCATGGCCGTGAAATCGGTGTCGGGCGCGGAGGATGAGACGAAGAGGCGCGCCCGCATCGTGCCTACGACGGCGACGTCCCGTTCGAGCGGCTCGGAGTAGAAGGCGAGCACGTCGGGCCGCTGGGCGTTCTTGCGGTGGTCGTGCATGGCCTTGGCGATGCTGAGATTGTTGCCGCCGAGGGTGGGGACGGGCTTCGCGGGGTCGTACGTGAAGGCGGAGGGCGCCTCGTCCTGCTTGGGGGGCTCGGGGGCGAGCTTGCCTTTGGCGAGGTAGAGCTTGGTCGGCTTGCTCTGCGCGGGAGGCCAGGTGTCGGTGTCGAGCCAGCGGTCCTGGCCCATGACGTAGGCGCGGATGGGGGGCCACTTGTCGGCCTCGTTGGGCTGGTTCTTGAGCCAGCGGGCGAACCACTTCTCCTGGATGCCGCCGAGGGCGCGGGTAGCGGAGAGGAAGGTGGTGTCGCCTTCGGGGACGCCGATGCCGTGGGCCCAGGGGCCGATGAGGATGTGGCTGTGCGTGCGGGCGGCGTCGCTGCCGCCGCGGGCGCGGAGGGCGAGGAGCAGCTCGAGGTTCTCCTGGGCGAAGATGTCGTAGAAGCCGGCGGTGATGAGGGTGGGCACCTGGATGTCCTCGGCGCGCTGGATGGGGCTGATGTCGCGCCAGAGGCCAGGCTTCTCCCAGTTGCGGACGCCATCGAGCCAGTAGTTTGCGTAGCCTGGCCCGCCTACGGTGAGGGGGCCGGGTTCGGAGAGGGGGAGGTGCCAGCACCAGGCCATGAAGTGGTGAGGCCGCCACTTGGCGACCTCGTCGGCGGGGGCCTGCTTACGCTGGACACGTTGGCTCGACCAGGCCTGGCCGATGAGCCAGCCCTGGACGAGTTCCTGGCGGAGTGCGCCGCCGTAGAAGGCCACGCGGTTGTCGAAGTCGGACGGCGGGACGCCGGGCAGGATGCAGCGGAGTGCGGGGGGCTTCGTCATCGCGGCGGCGAGCTGGGTGAAGCCGACGTAGCTGCCGCCCATCATCCCCACGTGGCCGTCGCACCAGGGCTGCTTGGCGAGCCAGGCGATGGTGTCGAAGGCGTCGTTCGGGTCGTCGAGGAAGGGGCGGTGGTCACCCTCGGAGTTGAAGCGGCCGCGGACGTCCTGGGTGGCGAAGGCGTAGCCGGCCGCGACGGCCATGCCGGCCGGCCCGAGGTTCTTGCGGTAGGGCGTGCGCATGAGGATGACGGGGAACTTACCCTCGCCCTTCGGACGGGCGAGGTCGGTCGCCAGCTTCACCCCGTCGCGCATCGGCACCATCACATCGGTCTCGACGACCGCGTTCTTCCTGAGCGCGTCGAGAAACGCCTCCCCCTTGGCGCCGGCCAAGGCGGCGGACGCGATGAGAAGGGCGATGGCGGCAGCATGCAGTCTCTTCAACACGGGCTTCTCCTGACTGGCGTTCGCCACAGTAAACACGCTTTGCCTCCAAGGCGCAAGCGCGGTTTCCCTGCTTGACAATAGCGGGGTGTTCAGGCACCATGAGGCGGCGGGCGGCAGAGGCTGCCCTTGCGCTGGGCATTCATGCGGCACGGCTTGCCGTGCAGGAGGCATCCCTTGGCTGGAATGACGAAGAGCGACGTGTTGGCCGCCGCGGAACGCGAGGGCGTGCGGTTCGTGAGGCTCTGGTTCACCGACATCCTGGGCTTCCTGAAGAGCTTTGCGATTTCGGTGGATGAGTTGGAGACGGCGCTGGACGAGGGGATGGGCTTCGACGGCTCATCCGTGGAGGGCATGGCGCGGATCGAGGAGAGCGATGTCATCGCCAAGCCCGACCCCTCGACCTTCGTGGTCCTGCCCTGGCACGACGACGAGCATGGGAAGGTGGCGCGAATGTTCTGCGACGTGTGCGAGCCCACGGGCGAGCCCCACGCGGCCGACCCCCGCTGGGCGCTTAGGCGCATGCTCGCGCGCGCCGCCGAGAAGGGCTACACCTTCTACGTCGGCCCGGAGCTGGAGTACTTCTACTTCCGCAGCCCCGAGCGCCCCGAGCCGCTCGACAGCGCGGGCTACTTCGACCTGACGCCGCAGGACGTGGCGAGCGGCCTGCGCCGCGAGACGATGGCCACGCTGGAGGGCCTCGGCATCCCCGTCGAGTACAGCCACCACGAGGCCGCCCCCTCCCAGCAGGAGATTGACCTTCGCTACAGCGACGCGCTGACGATGGCCGACCGGGCAATGACGTATCGCTTCGTGGTCAAGGAGGTCGCCCTCAAGCGCGGCATCCACGCCACGTTCATGCCCAAGCCCATCTTCGGCGTCAACGGCTCCGGCATGCACGTCCACCAGTCCCTCTTCAAGGGGGAGCGGAACGCCTTCTTCGACGCGAAGGACGCCTACCACCTGTCGGCCACGGCGAAGCACTACATCGCGGGCCTACTGCGCCACGCCCGCGAGATCACCGTGGTCACCAGCCAGTGGGTGAACTCCTACAAGCGCCTGGTCCCCGGCTACGAGGCGCCGGTCTATATCTGCTGGGGGCAGAAGAACCGCTCCGCCCTCGTGCGCGTGCCGCGCTACAAGCCGGGCAAGGAGAGGGCCACGCGGGCCGAGATGCGCAGCCCCGACCCTGCCTGCAACCCCTACCTCGCCTTCTCCGTGATGCTCGCGGCCGGCCTCGCCGGCATCGAGGGCAAGTACGACCTGCCCTTGCCCGCCGAGCGGGATGTCTATCACCTGACCGCGGAGGAGCGGCGCGACCTGGGCATCGGAGAGCTGCCTGGCAGTCTCTTCGAGGCCCTCCAGTGCGCCGAGAGGAGCGACCTCGTCCGCGAGGCCCTCGGCGACCACATCTTCGAGTCGTTCCTCGCCAACAAGCGCCTCGAATGGGACCGCTACCGCACCCACGTGAGCCAGTTCGAGCTGGACGCCTATCTCGGTGTGCTGTGACCCCTCACGCCACGGTCTGGCCATCCATCGTGCCGACGGTGATGTCGAGCTCGGCGCGGAGGGCGATGCGCTCGATCTGGCCGTCGCGTATCCAGACCACGCGGTCGGAGGCGGCGAGCATCTTCATGTCGTGTGTGGCGCAGACGACTGTGGTGCCGCGCTCGCGCTGGAGTTCGCGGAGCAGGGTTAGGATTTCCTCGCCGGTCCGCAGGTCGAGGTTGCCGGTCGGCTCGTCGGCGAGGACGACCGCGGGGTTGTTGACCAGGGCTCGGGCGCAGGCGACGCGCTGCTGCTGGCCGCCGGACAGCTCCTGGGGGCGATGGTGGAGGCGCTGGCCGAGGCCGACCCGCTCGAGCGTCTCGGCGGCGCGGCGGTCGGCTTCTTCGAGGGCCGTGCCGGCGAAGACGAGGGGCAGCCGCACGTTCTCCGCCGCCGTCAGCGTCGGCAGCAGGTTGAACGTCTGGAAGATGTAGCCGATGCGGTTGCAGCGGAGCCAGGCGAGCTTGCGCTCGGTGAGCGTCGCGATGTCCTTGCCGTCGAGCAGGATCTCCCCCTCCGTCGGGCGGTCGAGTCCGCCGATCATGTTGAACAGCGTGCTCTTGCCGCTGCCCGACGGCCCCATGATGGAGAGGTATTCGCCGCGGGCGACATCGAGGTCAATGCCGCGGAGGGCGTGGACCTCTTCGCCTGCGAGGCGGTAAACCCGCCTCACGCCTCGCGCCTGAATGATCACGTCACGAGGGTTTGCCATGCCTTCGGGTTGATCCCTTCGGTCAGGGTCGCGTGCCACGTGCCGCGTCCCGCGTGCCAAGAGAAGAACCAGCCTGCTCTTGGCTCTGCTCTTCTCCTGGCACGCGGCACGCGGGACGCGGGACGTAACCTATCATCGGATTTCGCCTATCCTGATGTCGAGCGCCTTCCTCTCCTCGATGCGGTCGCACAGCCCATCCCGAATCCAGACCACGCGGTCGGAGACGGCGAGCATCTTCATGTCGTGGGTGGCGGTGATGATGGTGACGCCGTGCTCTTCCTTGAGCCGGTGGAGGAGTTCGATGATCTCCTCGCCGGTCTTGAGGTCGAGGTTGCCGGTCGGCTCGTCGGCGAGGAGGATGGCGGGGTCGTTGGCCAGAGCGCGGGCGCAGGCGACGCGCTGCTGCTGGCCGCCCGAGAGCTGGGGCGGCTTGTGCTTGAGGCGCTCGCCGAGGCCCACGAGCTTGAGCAGGCCCGCCGCCTTCTCCCGCGCGTCGTCCGCCGACAGGCCGGCGAAGACCATCGGCAGGCTCACGTTCTCCAGACACGTCATCACGGGGATGAGGTTGAAGGTCTGGAACACGTAGCCGATCTTGCGGCAGCGGAGCCAGGCCAGCTCGAAGGCGTCGAGCTGCGCGATGTCCACCTCGTCAATGAACACCTTGCCCGAGGTCGGCTTGTCGAGTCCGCCGATCATGTTGAAGAGCGTGCTCTTTCCGCTGCCCGACGGCCCCATGATGGACATGTATTCGCCGGCGAAGATGTCCAGGGACACACCGCGGAGGGCGTGGGTCTCCACGCTGCCCATCTGGTAGACCTTCCACACCTCGCGGGCGGACACGACGATGCGGCGCGCGGAGGCGTCGTCCATCCCATACAGCAGGTCCTGCATGGCAGCCGCGCTTGGTTCCACGGTCTTCCCCGGTTGCCGAAGCTGCGTGACCCGTGACGCGTGACTCGTGGTCAGGAAAGAAGGCGCCTCTTGGGCTTCTCTTGGTCACGCGTCACGCATCACGCGTCATTCCTCACACATGCGACGCCAAGGCGGCGGCTGGCACCATCTTGGCCGCGACACGGGCGGGGTAGATGGCCGCCACGATGGCCAGCGCCACCCCCGCCGCCACGCACAGCAGGGCGTAGAGGCCAAGCGTCCCGAAGCTCGCGGCGGCAAGCACCTTGCCGATGCCGAACGTGTAGCCGTAGGCCGCCAGCGGGAAGGCGACGCCGAGCAGGACGCCCAGCACCGCCCCCACCAGGCCCATCAGCAGGCTCTCGATGAGGAACAGCTTGACGACGAAGCTGGAGAGCGCGCCCAGGCACTTCATCGTGCCGATCTCGCGGAAGCGCTCCGTGACCGACATGAGCATGGCGTTGGCGATGCACCCGACCGTGATGAGGAGCGAGACGGCGACGATCCAGGCCATGCGGGACGCGGCCTGGCGCTCGCGCTTGGCCGCGAGGGCCGCCTCGTCAGGCCGAAGCTCGATGCCGAGATACCTGAGCCGTGCGCCATCCTGCCTCAAGTACGGCAACGCCTGGGGGATTGGGTTCCTGTAGACGATGAGCGGCTGCGCCGAGAGGAGTTCCGGCCCCGCCACAGAAATCTCCTGTTCATAGCTGCCGAGAGCCAAGAAGGCGCATGCTCCGATGGGCCGCTCGACCTGCAGGAACGGCACCAGCTTCGCGCCAGTCGCTTCGAGCGCGCGAAGAAGAGCTGAGTCTGCCTCGCTCGGGTCCCGCACTGCCAGGAGGAGCGTCTTGCCCTTGAGCGAGCCGACCTCGCTGCGGAGCGCGGCGAGCCGGCGGTCGAGGTCACGCGCCTTCGCCGCCTCGGCGCTCATCGCACGCTGAATGTGGAAGCCGGACAGCACGGCCATCAGGAACGCAATGCCCAGCCCCACCCCGAACAACGTGATCGCCGACCGCCCCAGCCGCGTGCGAATGCCGCGCAGGCAAATGCCCACGGCGACGCGCAGAGGAAGCGTCACCTGATCCTGAATGTCTTTGCCAGTGGTTAGGTTGGCGCTCTGCACCATCGCTTCACTCTCTCGATCAATCCGTAATCCGCAATCCGTAATCCGTAACAAGACAAGAGGAGACCTGCCTTCCCGTTCTTGTCTGGTTACGGATTACGGATTGCGGATTACGCATTGTCTTACCTCGCCTCAAAACGGGGCCATCGAGATGGCCGAGGCGATCAACCGGATCGCCACCCCCGCCATGCCAATGAGGCCGGTGCCGACGAGGTAGCCGGCCAGGAGGATCGGGGCGGCGAGGAGGAACGGCTTGCGGCCGAATCGCTTCTGGAGGTAGTAGCGCGCGATGAGGGCGCCCGTCAACTCCAGCAGCAGCCCGTGCGGCATCGCGCCCAGGCCCCGGGCGAGGCCGTAGACCAGCATGGTGGGCAGCCCAAACGCCGACAGCACGGCGAACAGCGCCACCGAGAAGCCAAACCCTGCCCCCAGGAACTCGGGGTGGAACGACCGCTCGAAGAGCGTCACCGTCCCCGCTTCGCCCGTCGTGGCAGTCCACAGGATCATCGTGCTCTTCGCATTGAGGTCCCACATCTTCTGCGCGTAGGGATACAGGTCCGAGGGGATCGGAGCGTCCTTCCACAGGAAGCTCCAGAAGACGAACGAGAGGACGAAGATGAGGGGGGTCGTGAGGAGCCAGGCCTTCACCTGGCCGGTGAGCTTCGTGCCGGTCAGCTCGAGGGTGCGGAAGCTCTGGGCCATGCCGCCGTAGTTCTCGATGGGAATGGGCGCGACCCAGGGGCCGACGCCGCGCGCGCCCGAGAGCAGGATGAACGCCTCGCGGACGAATGGGATGTCTATGTGCAGCCCCGCGATGCCCGAAATCCGCGCGTTCAGGTACGACGTGAGCGGCGTGTAGGCGAAGGCGAACAGGATGAGGAAGAACAGCGGAAAGCCCGGCACGAGGAGCTTGCAGGCCACGACCACCGCCCCCGCCGCGAGGGCGTAGCCGACGATGCACAGCTTCAGCGACCAGTCGCCCCGCCCAGGCGGCGGAGAAAAAGACACCCGCTGTCTTTTGTGCGAAGCACCCGTAGGGCCGTTCCGGCAAAAGACAGCGGGTGTCTTTTTCTCCTCCCGCAACTCGCGGAGCGACCTGCGGAGCTGGCGCACGGTCTGGAACACGCTCACCGCGGCCACGCCCAGCGCCATGCCGATGCTCGCGCTGAAGTAGAAGTCCACCGAGTTGCAGATTTGCGTGTTCACGGTGTCCATCCCCGGCTTCCACGACGACAGCACGCCGGCGTGGTAAAGGATGGGGTTGAGGAGGAAGGTCAGCAGCACGGCGAACGCGGAGCCGACGACGGCCCAGAACGGGAGGACGAAGCCTGTGACGATGAGGCCAATGTCAATGATGATCCCGGTCGGCGTGGCCGGCAGGATGCTCTCGGTGACGCGGGTCAGGTCGAACCAAGGGATGGGCAGGATGGTGATGGGCTTCTCGAGGAAGGCGCTGGAGACGGCGGGTACGCCGACCTGTATGATGCCGAAGGCCACGCCCAGCATCGCGCCCATCGAGAAAGTCGTCCAGCGCCACGTCCGCTCCCCCTTCTCGCCCTCGCAGAGGGCGGTGACGCCCTGCGCGCCCACGGGCGCCATCGGGAAGGGCAGCCGCTCGACGTCCGAGCAGAGGCGGAAGAGCGCGTAGCCGAGCGTGAACTGCTTCACGAAGCCAATAACGGTCATGAACACCAGCAGGGCGATGGGCACGGCCCAGTCGGAGTGGACGAACGTGCGGCCCTCCAGCGCCGGCGAATCGGGCGGAGGGGCGAACCACCTGGGGAACTGGCCGTAGAGCCCCGCATCCCGCGCCGCGTCCGACGTGACGAGGAACTGCCGCCAGATGAGCTGGCCGAACGGCCCGCCTGGGATGAGCGCGCTGCCGCCGATCATCGCGCTCGCCACCATGAGCAGGATGACCATCTCCTCCCGCGTCATCGCCCGCAGCGCCCGCCGCGCCAGCTCCGAGAACACGATCACCGTCACCCACGTGGCCGCCGCGTTCATCCCCATGCCCGACAGCAGCCCCAGGTAGATGGCCCCCGGGAACATCAGCAGGCCACAAAACAGCGCGCC
>VGYV01000032.1 GCA_016872855.1 Planctomycetota bacterium | reverse complement strand
TGGAGATAAGGCGCCGCCGCCTGAAGGCGGGACTCCAAACGAGCGCGTAACCCGTTGGGAGTCCCGCCTTTAGGCGGTCCTCTCCTCTCGCTCCCGGGGTATCTGGCGCCTTATCTCCACGCCATTCGACCCTGAGACGGGCCTGCCACACATCTGGAGCCACGGGACGACCGAGCAAGACGTGATCCAGGTTCTCCACGGACCCGGCGAGGACCTGCCCGCGGCCACTCATCTTTGCCCACATCTCGGGCTCCCCAGCCCGCCCCCGGCGGGCGGCAGGTGGTAGCCCACGGCGTAAGCCGTGGGTCCAGGTGGCGACAAGGTTCACAGCCCCGCAGGGGCGGCAGAAGCCCTGAGGGCGTGGCTTCTGCCGCCCCTATGGGGCTGGTCCGTGGGGCGCGGTGATCCCACGGCTTACGCCGTGGGCTACCCTCTGACGCCCCTGACGGGGCTGGCAGCGCCCGTCCTCGGAGATGTGGGCAAAGATCAGGTGCGCAATGGGGGGTGAGCGCCTAGGAAACTGTCTCGGAACCCACGCGGGACCGCGACGCGGGCGATCCTGGCCACAGGCTAGGAGCACGGAGGAAGTGATGCAACGGAGAGCATCATAGACGACGTGCGACAACGCCTGCGGCCAGAACTCGCCGCGTCCCTTCGGGTTGCGGCGTCGGCGGGGCGTCTGCGGTGTTGCGGCTCCTCGACGATGCGCTCCGTTGCATCGCCTCGTCGCCGCGCCTTGCATCCGCCCCGCTGACGCCCGCAACGCAGCCCACGTGGGTTCTGAGATAGTCCCCAGGGGGGCGGCCAGGGCGAGTCGGTGCTCCCGAGGCGTCCATGAAGTTCCGGGGCGTCTTCGAGCACGACGCTTTCCGCGTCCTCCGCGTCGAGCCTCAGGCAGCCGACGGGAAGCCCCGTCGCTGGCTTCGCGCTGAGCGACTGCCCGGAGATCATCCTCGTCGTTGCGGGCCTACTCCTTGCGTGTGCCCCGTCACTTCCCGCCCGCCTTCCCTCGAGTTGCGAAGTACGCGGGGACGCCGAAGTCCATGGCGTTGAGCTTGGACTGAGCCTCCTTGGTCCTGGCCAGTGCCTCGGGGGTGCCGACCATGAAGACAGCGGCACGCCAGGGCTCGACCTTGAGGGTGAACCGGCCATCAGTGGGGGCCTCGAGCGTCTGCTCGCGGAGCATGTCCCACGCCTCGGCGTTCTTCAGCCCAGGCTTCGCCATGTGCTCAGGGGCGATCGCCACATCGTAGGCCGCATCCGTAGCGTCGTGGTTGACGACCACGGCCATGAGCGTGTCGTTCGCGTCCACCCGTGGCAGCACCTCGAGGTTGCACGGGAGCTTGCCATTGCGGGTGAGGGTGACGAGGCGCTTGACACCCGCCTTGTCGGCGGCGCGGGTGAGGACCCCGCCGTAGGGCCGGAACTGCTCGTAGTCGTCGGAGCCGCGGGTGAGGAAGGGGTTGACGGGCTCGCAGCCGCGGGAGAGGTCCAGGCGCGGGAAGATGGCGTGGATGGAAACGCCTGGGTGGTCGCCGAGCCAGACGGTCCGCTCGGTCTCGATGCCGCAGGCCTTGTCGCCGTACCAGGCGACCGGCTTGCCGCGTACGGCCTCGGCGGTGCAAACCTCACCGTATGAGGTTGTCGTGCCGCCGCCCAGTTCGTCGGCATAGCGGATGACGGGTGGCTTGCGCATGTCGAGCACGCTCTGCGGGATGCCGCCGCGCGCCTCCTTCGGCATTCCGGCGAGCGAAGCGTCGAGCTTAGCCCAGGCATCCCCGTCCGGCACCCACTTCTCGCCCTCGCGCTTCCAGAGCTTCGATTCGGTCTCGTGCACGTTGGTCGCCTGGAATTGCGACAGGGCGACCTGGGCGGCCCAGGCGCGCTCCTCGGGCGTCTGCATCGAGGGCTTGAAGGGCGACTTGTGCTTGTGCGTGAGCCTGACGCCGCAGACCTTCTCGAGGAAGTCGGTGCGCCTGCCGGTCGTGATGTCGAGCGAGAGGGAATCCACGTTGGCGCACAGCGTGCCGCCGCCCGCCGCGTAGTCAGCAAAGCGCTGCCGGAGCGTGGGCGTGCTCCACTCCGAGCCGATGGCATACACGGCCTTGAACGGCTTGAGCGCGTCCGGCGGGCATCGCGGACCCGCTGGACGATGGTCTCGACGTCGCGCTCGGTCAGTTTCCGAGGGCGAAGGCGGTCAACGTGCCCGGCACGTCTGCCCCGCAGCCTCCTTCCCACCAGGGTCAATCGGCGCGGGAGAGTTCGATGCAGTCAATGTAGAGAGCCCGAATGGCGGAAGCCGCGCCCGCCTTGACGTCGAAGCGTCCTGGCCCGACCCAGAAGTAGTGGTCGGGCTCGGGCACCCATTCGGCCACGTCGTACCAGGCATAGCCGTCCCCGACTTCGGCCGTCTTGCGGGTGATGCCCCCGTGGCTCTTCTTGTTCTTCGGGTCGTAGACGCCGGCCCAAAACGCCTCGCCTTCGCGGCCGGGCTGGGCCTCGACGCGCGCCCGCATCCGCAGGCGATAGGTGGCGCCGGGGTCGAAGGCCACGCGGCTGAAGGGAAGGGTGGTGCACCACTCGTAGTGGGTGTTGGAGAGCTTCAGCGCCGAGCCGTCCCCCGCCAGCGGGTCGGCCGCGGTGTCGCCCCAGGTGCCGCGGCGGGCCAGGGTGAGGAGCCCGTCCTCGACGGTCGCGCGGTTTTGAGGAGGTGGCAGCGGCGGCGGGCTGGCCAGCGCGCGCCAGAGGGCCGCCGTGTGCTCGTGATGCTCGTGGTTCTCGGAGATGCGGATGTTCTTCGCCTCGTCGAACCGTGCGACAAGTGCGGCGGCCTGGGCCTGCTGCTCGGAGGGGACGGCGTAGCGGCGCGGGTCGCGCGTGACCCAGACCTTGATGGCGCCTGGGCATTCTCCGTAAGTGACCCGCGCGCCAGCGCTTACCGAGAAGCCAGCCGGCGAACCGTTCTAGTCGGCGAAGAACCATTGCCTGAGCGTTTCGCCGCCCACGGGCAGGAGCGTGGCGCCGGCTCCGTTCGGCGCCAGGCCGCAGGCGTCGATCTCCTGCCGCCAGGCCTGGTGCCAGGCGGCGAGATGCAGGTTGCTGTTGCCCGAGGCATCGGGCGAGCGGCGGTCGAGGACGACCATTCCCTTGCCCACCTTGATGACCCGCAGGTGGGGCTTTCCGGAGACAGCCAGGACTTCGGCGCCCCTGAGCCCGGCGAGCTGATGGAGCGCACCGAGGATGCGCGGCCGGCGGCCGGGCGTGGTCGTGACGCCCGAGGCGGCGTCGTAACCCAGGTCTTCGCAAACCAGGTAGAGCCGCTCGCCGCCGGCCAGGAAGCTGGCCAGAGCGTTCACGCGAGTGGTCCAGTCCACACAGGCCAGGAGCTGCATCGCGCGTTGGCGGCTGTCGCCCAGCTCGTGCGAGTAGTAGCTGTAGCGGCGCTTGTCCACCGGCTCAGGGTCGAGGTGGCGCTCGCGCAGCCGCACGAGCAGGCCGAGGAACTCCGCATCGGTGACCTCCGGGCCGCGTCGGGCCAGTTGGCGGGCGAGACTCTCGCCTTCCGCTGGCAGGGCCGCCTTGGCTAGGGCGGTCGCATCCCTCGATGAGCGCACATCGAGCTTCAGTTCGGCCGCCTGTCCACTGATGGCGTCCGCATAGCGCAGCGTCCACGGCGCCACCTTGCCCGCCGCGTCCGCCAGCAGCTCGTCCAGCCGAAGGCGAAGGGTCAGCGGCTCGTCCGGCTTGAGGGCGACGCTGCAGTTGTGATGGCCGAGCAGTTGGCCGTCAGGGCCGAAGACCTCGATCCGGCCGTAGCGCGTGGACTTCGGGGCAGGGCCGACCGTGAGGGCAACAGACTCGCCCAGTTGTGCGGTCCTCGGCCCGGCCAGCGTTGGCGGCTGCACCGGCGCCGTGGTCAGCGCCAGCACCCGCCAATGGCCCGGCTCGACCACGACGACCGTTTCGGGCGCCTGCTGCGCCGGGTTCGGGATGCTCACCAGCCTCTTCCCGGCCAGCACGTCGTAGGCGTAGGTGAAGGGGGGCCGCAGGCGCAGGCGGGCGTCGGCGCGGCGGCCGCGATAGTCGCCGAACAGCGTGAGGATCCGCGTCGTTGTTCCCCGCAGGTCGTACTGCATGGCGACGAAGTCGTTGATTCCCTCGCCGTAGGCTCGCGTGTTCTCGAACTCGAACTCGGGCGTCACGCCGCAGCGGCGGACGAGTTGGTCAATGGCCTGGCGAAATGTCTCGGTGGCCTCCGTGACGGGCTGGGCCAGGCCGCTCTCGCCGGTCAGGAGCACGTTGAAGCAGATGGCCGCGCCTTTGCCCACCTTGCGGTAGGTCAGGAGCGGGTTCCCGTCCTCGTGCCGGCCGATGACCGCCACATCCTTCTCCAGGTTGGCCAAACGTTGGCGGCCTTCGGGCATGTAGTGGCAGGGGTGGCCGCCGATGCGCATGGTCAGGTCGAAGTAGAGGGGCGGCTTCTCCTGCTGCACGGCGGCGGGCGAGGTGGTGCCTTGCCCGCCGAGTTGCCAAGCCTCGGCGAATGCCTTCTTCGCGGCGTTCTCGCCGGGGAACTCCACCTGGTAGCGGCCCATCAGCCAGTTGGGGTCGGCGGTGAAGCCGAGCAACTTGTCGAAGCCTGCTCCGGGGTAGGCGGGGTAGGGCTTGCCGCCTTCATCGTACTGGGCGATGGTGGGGAAGACCACGAGCGTGCCGCCGCCCTCAACGTACTGTCGCACGGCGTCGGCCGTCTTCTGGTCAATCGCCTCGACGTAGGGCATGAACAGCACCTTGCACTCCTTGAACTCGTTGGGCAGCACGTACTTCGGCGCGTAACCGGAGGCGGCGAGCGCGGAGTAAAGCGGCAGCTCGGGCGGCTTGAGGTAGGATGCGCCTGGGGCCTGGTATGGCCCCTTGCCAAGGGTGAGGTCGTGCGGGCCGTGGCGGTGCAGGAAGAAGCCGTAGCGCCCGCGAACCAGCGCCCAGCGGCTGTCGAAGGTGTAGATGCCCACGCGCGGGTCGGTGTGCGGGCGCATGGTGCGCAGGATGGCCTCGGGGCGCTCGGCCTGCTTCATCGTCTTGGCCACCGCGAGGGTCGAGCGGCTCGGCGTCAGGTCGCCGTTGAACATCGGCCCCCAGTTGCACAGATAGGTGCAGCCCGACGCCAGGCCCAGTTGCAGGAACTGGTTGTTCATCCGCTCGTCCTCGAAGAACATCCAGTCCAGGTGGAACGGGTTGGCGGGGCCGGGGCCGGGGGTGCGGGAGCGGATGTAGCTGTGCCAAAGCGCCACGCCCTCGGGCGGCAGGGCATGCCAGAAGTTGGTCATCGGCACGGGCGAGAACTGGAGGAAGGTGAAGTCGTAGCTCATCGTCCACGTAGTCACCGGGTTGGCCGTGGCGTACCCTTTCATGTAGTTCTCGCAGTACTCTCGGACGTACCACTCGTGGAACGCGTGGGTGTCTACGTAGGGGGTCAGGTTGGGCTCGAGGTCCTTGGGCGGCGGGACGAACAGCCAGCCGAACGGCTCCGCGTACCTGCGCCAGACCCTCAGCTCGCTCCAGTCCTTGAACTGCTTACCCCAGGCCTGGTTCAGCTTGCTCAGGTCGCCCCCGTAGAGTTGTTGGAGGTAGTGGCGGAACCACTTGTTGCATTCCTCGGGCGCCTCCTCCTTGTCGCGCCAGGGGTAGGATTCGGACCAGGGGCCGAAGCCGGTTTCCTCGCCCATTGAAAAGAGATTCAGCGCCGCCGATGGCCACGTCCCGCGGTAGCCGGGCTCGCCGAAGCCCTTGCCGGCGCCGGCCCGGCCCCGGCCCTCGGCCTGATAGCGCGCGGCGTAGTCCTCGGTCTTCCCGCTGAACGGCGCGGCATGGCCGATGCCCACGCGCGTTGTGCCCTGGTGCTCCATGTACTGCCGGAAGTTGTGCCGCTCGAACACCTCGCGGTCGGCGTAGTTGAACACGGCGTTGAACCCGCACTCGCGCAGATACGCAGCGAACAAGTCGGAGAGGCCAGGGCGGGCCGACACGGTGTCGGTGTGCCAGGTGCCGACCAGCAGTTGCTCCGTGGTGTCGTAGGGGCGGTAGCGGTAGAGCGGCGTCTCGCGGCGGGCCAGCACGCGCCCGGCCGCGTCGGTCACGCAGGCCTGGAGCCAGCTTACATAGGCACGCGGATCGGGATCGGCGAGCACGTGGTCGAATGTCTTCTCGATCTTGCCCCCGGCCTTCAGTTCGAGCGGCTCCGCGCGATAGGCTACGGCCTTGCGTGCCCAGTCCAGCACAGTCCAGTGAAGCGTCGCATGGCCCAGGTCGGCCAGTGGCTCCAGTTCCAGCTTCGACTGTGTATCGAACGCGGGCACACTGCCTTGCCGGGTCACGAAGAGGTCCAGCTTCAACACCTCGGGGACGGTGACAAAGGTCAGCCCGTGGTCAACGGGGCCGGCGGTGGGGATGGCTTCGAGCATCAGCAGGCGTGCAGGGGCCGCGCTCAGCGTCACTTCGACCGCCATCGGCTCGCCGGTGAGTTTGACCCCCTTGGCCAGGTCGCGCGTGTTGCCGCGCATGTCCGACTGCCGCAGTGCGACGGTCGTGCCCGCCGGGCCGGTAAGCGTGACGCGGTACTTCCTCTCGACGGCGGGCGGGGCCTTTGCCTCGGCCGGCTGCGCCGCGATGACAACTGCCGGCGCCACGGCGCCGGTGATGGCAAACCGCAGCAGCCGCTCGAACGCCTGCGCCCACAGCCAGTCGCCATCCACGTCCGCTGCCAACCCGACAGGGAAGAGCGCCGGCAGGGCCAGCACGCGGCCGCGCCCGACCGTGGCGTAGGTGGCCAGCGGCACCGGGGCCTTACCGCTGGGCATGGCGCGGACCACGGTCATGCCCCTGGTCAGAAGCTTGTCCCTGCTCACCAGCTTCATCCCGGCGGCATCAAGGCCGAGCCCGGCAAGCGGGCCTGGGTCCGGCGCGGGCGCGGCATCCTTACCCTCCAGTGCTTTGGCCAGCCAGTCGGGCGCCTTGTCGCCGGCAAGCCAGACCAGCGTCCCGCCGCCCGTCACATAGCGGGCCAATGCCTGATGAATCTCGGCATCATCCACGCCGGCTGCGAGGATCACGGCGTCGAAGGGCCGCTCCAGTTGCCGCAGAATCTCCGCCTTCCGGATGGCGACCCACCGCGCGTCTTTCCCGAAGTGCCCATCAACGTCGGCCATATGGTCGCCGGCGTCGTGCGGCACCTGGGCGGCCGTGAAGCGGATACTGCACAGGCTCTCCAACAGCAGGCACTCCGCTGCTGCCCGGCCGTCGTAGCCATGCGGCGGGGCGATGAACAACGCATTCACCCTGCCTTTCGCCGGGAACGCCACCGCGGCTTGGGCGGCGAACGCTGGGACGGCTCCCCACGTCACGGCTGCTATGGCAAAGCACAGGCCCGTCATCTGGCATCTCATGTGTGTCGCTCCTCGTGATCAGTACCGCCGGATCGCCACGATCCGGCCACCCTTCGGAGGGATTGCCTTGAGCGTGAGCTTGCCCACGTAGTAGTCGAGCATCGCCCCAGGCGCCTTCTCGTCCTTCTGAATGTCCCGCACGCCCAGGAACTCCTGCCACGGCAGCTTGGGCGTCAGGTTCAGCGCGTCGAGGTCGAGCGTGAGCACGGCGTCCTTCGCCACCTTCTCGTCGGAGTTGTGGACGAGGAGCAGGACACGATCGGACAGTTGCCACATCGCGGCCTGGATGGCAGTTTCCTCGCACGCCACCCCTGGCGTCTGGCCTGGTGCGAAGCGTTTTGTCTCCTTGCGGACGAAGCCCTGATCGCTGGTAGCGGAAAGGGCTTCCCTCGTCGCCCAAGCGGGAAGCTCTGGGGCGGGCCCGGCAGCGCCGATGCCGATGTAGCGGCCGCGATGGGCGCCCAATCCCTTGATGCGCAGAACGCCCTTGCCGGCATCGAACTCAGCCGCCGAGCCCAGTTGAGTATTGGTCAGTTCCAGAGCGGCCATGACGTTCTTGTCGCCGGCATAGCCCAGCAGGAAGTCGCGCCAGAAGTCGCGCAACTCGAGCGGCTTGCCGGCTAGTCCGAGCTTGGCCAGGTCGAGCTTCACCTCGACATCTCTCGTTTCCCGGCGGTTGTAGTTGAAGACGCCCACGAGGACGCGGCCGTCGGCCTCGCCGGGGATTCGCCACAGCGACACGAGCAGGTCGGGTTCGCTCGCGGCAGCAAAGGGGTTGCGCCAGTAGGGCACATAGACAACGTCAGCGCCGTTCATACCCCAGTCAAGGATCGGCTGGGGCATGCGTGCGACATGAGAGTAGTCCAGGTAGGGGTTGATCCACGAATCGTGCAGCCACACGTACTCGGCGTGCGCGGTCTTGGCGGCGATTCTCTTCTTCACGTCGGCGCTGGCGAAGTTGCTCATCCAGCAGATGCCCACGCCCCAGGTGTGGGGGCACGACATCGCACGCATCCGCTCCTTCGGGTAGTAGTCCACCCAGTCCATGTCGGAGACGTCGAGGTTCCAGTCGCGCTCGCCGTCAAGGACTGCGTCAATCCACGGCAGGGCGGGGAAGATGTACGCCTGGGTCGAATGACAGCCCACGGAGCCGGGATTCAGGCCGTGCTTGCCCTGCACGGCCCACAGGCGCTGGAAGAAGCGGCGGCAGTTGAGGGTGTTGTAGCCCGGCTGCCAGCGGCCATCAGGCAGCCGGTAGCTCAGGCCCGAGAGCGGGCTATGGTACAGGATGGGGAAAGAGAGATCCCAGTAGGTGGAAACCACGCCACCCTCGCCGAACGCACGGTCGAACAGGTACATCGCGTAGTCCGTGTAGCTCGGGTTCCAGGTGTCCAGGCCGCCGTCCTGCCATTCATCGCCGAAGTAGTCAAACACCTCGTTCTCCATGGACTTCCGGCCCCAGCCGATGAGCTGGAAGGACATGTGCTGCCAGGAGACGCCGGTGCGCGAGCCATAGAGGTCGAACGGGCGACGGGCGCGGACGATGGCGTCAGCCTTCTCCTTCTGCTCGGCCCAGAGCTTGCCCCAGTCGGCGGGGTCGTAGGCCTCGGGGTTGATCCAGTTCGCGATCCCGCCCTCGAGATACTTCTTGCCGGTCTTCGGGTTGATGCGGGTGCCGCGGTGCGGGACGCTGAAGGTGCCGTCGTCGGTGGCGGCGATCATGCGCCAGCCCTTGGGCAGGGGCTTGAAGGGCGAGGCGTTCCAGGTGAAGCCGAGCGTGCGTGGCGCGGCCAGGACGATGGGCTTGCCGATGATGTGGTTCTTCAGCACCACCGCGCCGCCCTCGCGGGCGACCTCGTGCGCGGGAACATCGTCGTCCGGGAACCAACCCTTATCGCTGTCGGCCCACCACTGGAAGCCGCGTTGCTCGTTGCCGAGCCAGACGTGGGGGTAGAACGAGCCGACCGTCATCTGGGCGCCAGGGCGGCCGGTGTCGAAGGTCGTCCACAGCCGCCCCTGCTTGTCGGCGGGGAGCACGGTAGCGGTCATGGCGGCGAAGTTAGCGCCCGGCCCCACGCTGGCCAGGCACTCGGCCACAGTGCCGGCGACGGGGTACTCAATCCGCATGGCGTCAACCTTCACCGGCTTGCCGGACGGGCCGTAGGTCAGCTCCACGAAGACCAGGCCGTCCTGCTCCATCCACCCCGTGGCGGCGAAGGCCAGCCCAGCGCCCTCGGCTTTCCCCTCGAATCGCACGCGCCAGCCCTTGGCATCGGTGACTGTCGGCCTGCCCATTCGGATGGCGGTCTCCTTGCCACCCACGGTGGCCACGATGCGCGCGGGCGCGGCCAGCACGGCGCCGCCCTGCGACTCGATGGCCGCCGGCAGCCCAAGGGCGCTCAGAGCATACTCGCGGCCCCAGCAACGCAGCGCTCCGCCCGTGTGGACGATTGGCGTGAAGGGCGGGACGACCCGCTCGCTGCTGCCGGGGTCCTTGCCCCACCAGTGGGCGAATGCCTTTGCCTCGTCCTTTTTCCCGAACGAGCCGGACCGCGGACCGAAGGCCTTGCCGTCCTTGAGCACGAGCCGAGCGACCGCCTCGTAGTCGCCGGGCGCCGCGTCGGCGAGCGTCAGCACGTCCTCGAAGCGCCAGACGTGCGCCTTCGTAACGTCGCCCGAGGCGACGACCTTGCCGGTGTCCTTGTGCCTGACCTCGTAGTGCAGGCCCTTGGCCGCATCGGGATCAGGCAGGAAGTAGCTGTCGCCCGAGATCTGGAGCAGGCCGCGAACCGGGTTGAACTTGGCAGAGAAGGGGAACTCGTTGGGGTCGGGGTCAGGGACGGGCTGGAGCCGGTGGTTGTACTTGCCGACCTCAAAGGGGAGGATGTAGGATAGCAGCGTCGTGTCGCCGCTCGTGGCCTTGAGCGTCAGGCGCCCGGCCTTGACCTGGGCGGGGAGCTTTTCGTTGATGGCCAAGGTCTTCTCGCCGCCCGCCGCCACCTCCAGCGTGTCGTTCCTGGTGATCTTCCCAGCCACGTCGAGCGCCAGCTTTACCTGTGCGGCAGCCTTCGCGGGGTTGAACGCCTTCACCGTGAGGGCCACAGTGCCATCGGAGGCGACATTCGACGGCGAGTCCATTGCCATCTGGATCGCTGGTGTGTTCTCGACGAGAGTGGCCACGGGCTTGCCATCGGGGGTGAAGTAGCCGCCGACGCAGGGGATGCGCTCCTGCATCCAGCCAGCCGCCGGCAGGTGGTTGATGCCGGGCATGAGCTTCCACTGGTCGCCGGCCTGGTTGTCGCCCCTCAGCTCGAAGTCGGCGAGCGAGAAGGCGGTTTCGAGTTCCCACCACTTGCCGCCCTCGGGCGCGGAGCCGGGCTCGGTGAGGCGCGCGGCCGTGCGGAACTTCGGCTCCCAGTTCGACATGATCTGCCCGACGACCAGCCGCGTGTAGGTGCCACCGTGGCCGAGGCTGCTGATGTTGAACTTGAACTCCGTGGCGTGGTTCTGGTTGCTCACGTTCCTGCCCAGGGGCTTGAAGAGGCACTCCAGCCCGTCGTCGAAGGCGTTGGCCCCGCCCGGCACGCGGCCGCCGTGGTTGCGCGGCTTGTAGCCGCCGCGCAGGTACACGCGGCAGGCCATGTAGAGGTGCTTCGCGTCCCACGCCAGGTAGAACGTGGCCGGCCGCGAGTCGAGCAGATCGTTGCCCACGTCCGTAACGCCGCTGAAGGCCACGGCCTCCCGCCACTCGGTGGGGGCGATCGTGCCGTCAATCTTCGGCGGCGCGCTCATCCGCGGCACGGCGAAGCTGGCCTCCTCGCCGGCCTGCAACCTGTCCTGGGCCGCAGCAGCCATGGCACTCGGCCAGGCCCCCAACACCACCGCCAACCCGATCGCGTGCTTGACACCGAGGCTCATGATGACGGCTCCTTCCGTGTCCTCAGCCTAGGGCTTAGGCGCGTCCGAGATGCCGTCCGCGGTGCCGATGAGGACCAGGCGGAAATCGTGTCGCGGAACGGTCAGCGTGAACTCCCCCGGCGCCGGCTGAGCGAGGCGCTCGCCGGTCTCAGCGTTCACGGCAACCAGTTCGTTGGCCAGGCCCAGCATCTTGCGGTCCAGGCCCAGCCTCAGCTCGCCTGCGGGGCCGAAGCTGCTGACCACGATAATCGCCCTGCCCCCCCGCGCCAGCGTGAGCGTCTTGACGGCCGGCCCCGTAGCCCGCACGGGCTGCGGAGCGTCCCAGTAACGCCAGACGCGGCAGTCACCCAGGCCGTAGCCGAAGTCGTTCAGCTTCCCGCCGACCTCCTGCGCGAGCCGGGAGGTGTTGACGTCGAGCTTCATCTCGTGGACGAGAGCGACGCCGAAGGCTCCGCGGACGCTCTGCTCGCCGCGGAGAAGGTTGTGGACGACGCTGACGCAGCCGCTCTGGAGACCCGTGCTCTGGGCCAGCAGGAGGCTCGCATCATCGTCGAGGTAGAGCCGCTCCTGGAAGTCCTTGTCGCGGAAATCCCCCTGGTCGCGCCACTCGTGGTCCAGCAGCAGTGTGCCGAAGGACAGCATCGGCACGATATTCGTGTTGGTCATGTGGAGAAAGACCTGTGGGCGCCGGCCCATCTGGTGCTGCATCACGGCAACCCGCTTCGTCAGGTCGTGGAACCCGAACAGGCTGACACCAGGCCGCAGATTGCCATCGTCGTCCACGTAGCCCGGTCCCAGCGGATTGTAGTTCGGCACGAGGAAGTAGTTGTCGAAATAGATCCCGTCGGCGAAGGTCTCGAGCATGCGTTTGTGGTAGTGCAGAACCATGTCTTGCCAGCTCGGCACGGGGTCCACGGCGTAAGCCACGCCCGAGGGGTCGGTTGGGACATGGACCTTTCCGTAGGCGGCCAGGCGGTAGCCGCCGCGCGGGTCGCGCACGAACCGCTCCTCGCCCGGCCAGCGCGGGTCAGCTATATCTATCGTGCTCCACTCATCCAGGAAGGTCCGGGCCTCCTCGCCCCAGTTGATCGCCCGTCCATTGGTGTAGGGGATGACGTAGCGGCTGTGTCCGGCGGGGGCGGGCCGCCGCCAGGCAGTGCTGCTGAAGAAGCCGACCGACCAGTTGACGTGAGCGCGATAGGTCTTGAGGTGCGGCTCAAACTCCGAGGCGGCGAACTGCGCGAGCCAGTTGTCGGTGAAGCCAGGGTCGGCCCGGCCGCCGTTCCGAAGCCGCGCGAACTCGTCGAAGATGCTGAAGTTCCTGAACGCCGGATAGAAGGCGTAGCATGGGCCTGCGGCGCCCCAGTAGTAGCACGCCCCCATGAAGCCCAAGCCCACCACGTCGCGGCTCTTCTCGTTCGGCACGCCGGTCCACCAGCGCCGGAACGAAACCGGCTCGGATGGCATCGGTTTGGCGGGCGTTGCCATAAGGCCGAAGACGATAGTGCGCGGCCGCTTCAGGACGACCGGCTTGGTCACCAGGCGCACGACCAAGGCGGTCACCACTCCGTCCTTGCGGATCTCCAGGCACGGCTTGGCCGGGTCGAGGCTCCAGTCGCGGTCGTTCTCGGCAAACCAGCAGATGCCGCGCTCCGGACCTCCCAGCCAGATGTAGGGCACGAAGGGGCCGGGCAACTGCCAACGGCCTGCATGGCGCGAGTCCCACACCTTGCCGTCCGCGGCCGGCCCGCCGGTCTCAGTGTATTGCACCTCCTTCAGCTTGCCCCCGTAGTCCCAGAGGCGTCCCTTGCCATCGGGAATGCGGCCGGCGTAGTGGAACCGCAGGAGGTCGGTGACTGGGTGCATCAGCCAGGCCTCGTCGGTTTTCATGGGGATGACCAGTTGCATGCGGTCCACCTGCACCTCGGCGGGCGCGAGGTGTAGCGCGATCTTCGCCATTCCGTCGTAGTCGAAGTCGAACTCGGTTTGCCCTTGTATCGGCCCGGCGGCCCATGCGGCACTGCCCTTTACCCGGTCGGCAGCCTTGTCCGTGAGGGAGACCTTGCCGCCCGCCGCGACGTGCGTCTTGCCCGCCACCTCGGCCTCCAGCCGCATGGGCGCGGCCAGGAGAGGGCGATCCTGGCTCCACACCTGGTCCCACAGCCCAGTGCCGGCCAACTCGTGGCGGCGGAGCACACAGCTCACCGTGCGGCGCGCCTCGTCGGCCTCCAGCGGCGTGAAGGGCGGGATGACCACCCGCTCGCGGCCCGCGGGATTGTTCTCCCAGGCGAAACGGCGCCGCTCGAGCGTGTGTTGGAGTTCCCTCCGCGTGCCGTCCTTCGAGACCAGCGTCACCGCAAGGGCATAGACACCATCGTCCAGCGCGGGGGCATCCAGGGTTACGCCTGCCTTGGGAAACGGCAGTGGACCGTCCCATTGGCGCAGCGGGGCGTCGGCCGGCGGCTTGGAGAGCCGGGCCTCCCAGCGCGTGAATGCCTCCGGGACACGCAGGGCCAGCAGGCGGAGCTTGCTGGCAGAAGGGAAGTAGCCGAATCGCAGCTCCGCCCCGTCCGCTTCTTTGAGCAGATCGCCGGGCTTGATGGCTTCGCCCGCGGGCGCACCGCCTGAGCCGAGCCAGACGGCGAGGCAAACCGCACGAGGTGCAAGGGCAGGGCTCACATCTGCTCCTTTCCTTTGGCTAGCCGCTGCCGTTAGAGAAGGGGTCGAGAGGTGGCATCCCCTTGCTCGCACTCGCCATTCTACAGTTGTTGAGTGTCGGAGGCCAACTGCGTACAGGGAGTAGTCTCAGACGCTCACCCTCGCGGAAGCGCGATAGCGGACCGTTGCATGGGAGAGTCAGCGCTTACCCGCTGCGGTGCTTCGTTCGGCGGATGATGTGGTCCTGCATGTCGGGGTCGAGGAGGCAGAAGCGATAGGAGTAGCCGGAGACACGAACGGCGAGGTTCTGGTACTGTTCGGGATGCTGGCGGGCCTTCTCGAGGGTCTCAGCGGTGACAACGTTGAACTGGAGTTGTCCGACGCCACTGTCGAGAGCCGTGCGGATGGCCTCGACGAAGCGCTCACGGCCTTCGCCCTCAAGGAGCTTGGGGTCCACTTCGATGATGGCGGAGCTTGACGCGGCAGCGAGGTGGTGGGGAATGCGCGCAAGGGAGTTGAGGACCGCGCTGAGGCCATGGAAGTCGCGCCCCTGCATGGGCGAGAGACTGTAGGCGAGGGGCTCGCCGGCCCTGCGGCCATCGGGGAGAGCGCCTGTGCCCTTCCCGCACGGGCTCACGTGCCAGATGAACGAGAACAGGTGGGCGTGGAAGCGCCCGCCGCGCACGGTGCGCAGCTCGTGCATGGTCTCGCAGTAGTGGCGGGCGACCTCCGCGGCCAACTCGTCCACGTAAGTTTGGTCGTTGCCGTACTTCGGCGCTCGGTGAAGGAGCATCTGGCGGAGGGGCTCGTGTCCCTCGAAGTTGGCTCGCAGAGCCTGGATCACTTCGGTCATTGAGATGGCCTGCTGCTCGAAGACGAGCTTACGGATGGCGGCGAGCGAGTCGGCGACGTTGGGGATGCCGATGGCGCAGGTGGAGTGGTAGTTGTAGCGGGCGCCGCCCCAGGCGATGTCGAGTCCCCGCTCGATGCAGTCGCTCGTCAGAATGGAGAGATACGGGAGAGGATCGAGGTCCTCCTGGGCCAGTTCCCCGCAGTTGGACCAGTAGGCGGCTCGCTCGGCCCAGTACGCCAGTTGGAGCTTGTATGCATCCCAAAGTTGCCCGAAGGAGGTGAAGTCGGCGGGGTCGCCGGTGCGAGGGCAGATCTGCTTGCCCGTGTGGGGGTCGAAGCCGTCGTGGAGCGCCAGCTCGAAGCACTTTGCGACGTTCATCATGTGGCTCACGGCGTGCGGGAAGGCGCGCCCTGGGATGGTGATCTCCACGCAGCCGATGATCGCATAGTCGCGTGCGTCCTCGATGGGGATGCCCTTGCCCACGAGGGCGGGCACGATGGCGTCGTCGTTGAAGAAGAAGGGGATGCCGCCGCCCTCGGCGATGAGGTCGGCTGCTAGGCGGAGAAGGGGCATTGGCGTGGTCTTGCATACGCGCACTGACTGGCAGCGGATGAGGCCAAGGGAGCGGATGGCCTCCAAGACGAGGTAGCTCAGGTCGTTGGTCGCGTCGGAGCCGTCGGGCCGCTGGCCGCCGACCGTGGCCTGTTGCACGTCATAGGTCTGGTACAGCTTCAGGTGGAAGCAGTGGAGGAGTTCAATGGCCTGCTCGCGGGCGAGGCCATTCTCGCGGACGTCTCGTTCGTAGCACGGCCAAAGAATCTGGTCAATGCGGCCGATGGAGTTGGCATTGAGGTGGTCCTCCCAGAAGGCGAGCATGTGGGCGAACCAGAGGGCCTGGAGCGCCTCGCGGAAGCTGCGGGCGGGTCGGGCGGGCACCTGGTCGCACACCCCAGCGATGTGGAGCAACTCGGCGCGGCGGACGCGGTCCTCGGCCTTCTCGGCGAGGCCGCGAGCGGCATCGGCATAGCGGCGCCCCATCTCGCAGGCGGCCTCGGCCACCTTCAGGGCGCTCTGGAGGAAGAGGCGGCGGCGAATGTCCTCAGGCTGCTTCCAATCGAGACGAGCCATCGCGTCCTCGACCCCGCGGCGGATGCCCTCGAAGCCGACGCGGAGCACCTTGGCGTAGTCCCGAACGGAGTGGTTGAGGCTGTAGCCCCAGCCGAAGAAGATGTGGTTATCCGTCGCGAAGTCGGGCGTGGGGATGCTGCGGGCGTCGCGGCCGAACACGTCGCGCCACTTGTCAGCAATGCCGCAGAGGTGTGCTCGCTCCTCATTCGTGAGGCGGGCATCTTCGGCAACGCGGCGACGGAACTTCGCCTTTGCCTCGTCGCTGTTCAGGTTCCACCACTCAGGGAAGCCGAGCCAGGAGCCTGCGCTGGAGCCGTGGCGATCATCGGGGAAGCGGCGACCGACGATCAACTCGTCGTCGTTGATCTCCACGCGGTGGCTCAGGACCATCTCGGCGAGGGCGCAGGCCTTTCGCCAGACCATGTTGGCGCCGCGCGTGGCCGAGAAAGCCCGATGGTAGGCAAACGCCCGGTCCACAAGCGCGTCGCCCGATGGGGCAAGAGTGGGTTCCCTGAGTCGGAGCACCCGCTCTGTGACCCCGGTGGATGCCGGTCTTGCGTCCGCGGTTAGCGTCACTGCCGATGGTGGTACCGTGTCAGGATCTCCTGCTGGAGTTCGCGGCTGGCCCTGCCGCAGTCTTCGCCCTCTCTTCGAGCGCGGCCACGTGGCGATCGTTCCAACGCAGGACGCTTCCCCAGA
Organism: Planctomycetota bacterium; assembly: GCA_016872855.1. GTDB lineage: Bacteria > Planctomycetota > PUPC01 > DSUN01 > DSUN01 > DSUN01. The sequence goes on along the minus strand of VGYV01000032.1, from coordinate 8,101 downwards.
GAATGAGGGCGGCACGATACAGGCGCTTCGCCTTGGCGTCCGGCGCCTTCTGCAGGCGCTCCCGAATCCCTGCCATCAGGCCCGAAACGCCGAGTTTCAGAATCCTGTCCCATCGCCAACCCACGTGTCCCGGCGCGTAGGATACGCCGATGAAGGGGCCAATGTTGGCCGAGCGCCTGACAGCGTGCTCCCAATGGGAGAAGGGCTTGAACTGCTCGCGGAAGATCGAGTGCTCGGGCCGGTCCTCGTGGCCCTGGTATATCAGGCCGACGAGCTGTTCGTCGTCGAAGATGTAGACCGGCTCGCGCTCCAGGGCGTGGGCCAGGGACCGCGCATAGCGTTCCCAGTGTGGCCTGCGGGCGTACAGGTCGAAGAAGGCATGGGCGAAGTGCCGCGACTTGGGGCTGAGCGGGGGTGATGCGCCGCGCGCCCGGCTTGCCGCGCGGAAGCGCTCGACCCGATCGGACAGGTGAGTGAAAGCCTGAACGGCGTCCAGGGCAGGAACAGACATAGAGCCTCGCGACGCGATGGGAGAGACCAGCATCTCCGCGCCTACTCTAGCGCGACAACCGTGTAGATGCCGAGGTCCCTGACGGTAAGCACGTCGCGTTCGATGGCGGCCTGCGTGGCGAACTCGGGGAATGTGTGGACTTGCACGCTCTTGGGGCACCAACCTAGACCGCGACGCTTCGTTCGTGTGCACGTCTTGCACGGTGTGGGTTCCGCAAGTTCGGACCGGGTTTTCCCAGATATTCTCACCGGTCTGGTGTATGGTGTGCAAGGATAGCGCACAGGGGCGAAGTGTTCAAGGGGTTGGGTCTCCTTTGGGTTGGGCAGCGTCGCCGAGGTGGCGCGTGCGGTAGGAGCCGCCGCGGAGTTCGATGAGGCGTTCTCGCTCGAGGATGCAGTCGGTGATGGCCTCGGCGAGGTCGGGGGCGTGGGGGACGCTGCCCCACTCGACGAGGGGCTTGTTGGTGGCGAAGAGCATGGGCCGGCGGTGGAGGTAGCGGTGGCCCACGACTTGGAAGAGGACGTTGGCAGCAGTGGGCGAGGCCGGCCCCTGCGGTCGGCCACCATCAATGGCGTTGAGGCCACCGTGCTCGACCGCGACACCATTCGGTTGCCGCGCGCCTCAACGAGCCACCACCGCATCGTCGGCCGGTTCCAGCGAGATGCCCCTTCGCGGGTTGGCGCGCCTCAGTCACCTGCTCTCCACGTCCGTGTGCTTGGGGACACTCTCCCTTCCACTATCGAGGAGACCCGTAGCTTAGCCCTTCCTCCTGCGGCAGGCCGTACTCGTCGCCCAGGCGGAAGTAGAAACTCCAGCCCTCCCAGCGATGGCAGAGCTTGACGAGGACCGTGTTCTCTCCTTTCCTCAGCCGAATCTCGACCCTGTCCTGGTCGGGCGCGGCGGCGCGGTAGAGGTCCCTTGCCAGCACCTTCTCGCCGTTGACCCACACGGTCATCCGCTGATCGCTGCCCGCGTAGAGGAAGACCGTGCGGTCGCGGTCGGAGGCGATCTTCGTGAAGGCGTAGCCGCACACGCAGGTGTTCGGCTTGAAGTGAGGGAGGAGGTCCACGGCGTTCGGGCCTAAGGCCGCCCCGTCAGGCGGCAGGATGCGCTTCCAGGCCACGTCGGCCCTCTCGATGCCCTTGTAGGTGGCCTTCAGGTCAACTCCCTTCTCGGGCGGGTAGGCGATCTCATGGCCCTTGCCGTCAGGGTCGGGGAACGGCCCGATGGCATACCAGTCCTGGACGAATCGCCTCGTGGCATTGGGGTCCTGGCCGAGGACCGAGAGGACCTTGCGGACAGCGGGCACGCGCTTTACAGCGTTCCTGATTGCCGAGGAAGAGGTCTCATCGGAGAGCGGGATGACGTAGGCGGGCCGCCCGTCCAGCTCGACCTTCCTGAATCGCTCCTCGCACGGCCTGCCGTTTCGCTCAACGGCTGGGGCCTTCGCAAGCCCAAAGACGACCAGGGCATTCGCCATGTCCGACGTCGTCTGCTCGGCCTTGGTCGCATAGTCGAACCACAGCTTGTTCTCCTTCGGGCGGACGACGAGGCGAAGGATGCTCACCCGTCCATCCGCGATGACGCTGACCCCTCCTGGCGTCGCAAGCGACCACAGCGTGGGGTCGGGCAGCGGGTTGAAGCCCGCGTAGGTGCCCGAAATCGGCTCCGTCTGGAGGTAGGCCATGCGGCCCGGCTCGCAGGTGAGGACGGCTCCGCTCTTCTCCAGCCGCCCGAGCGTGCCCTGCTGGGTGAGGGTGCTGTCGCGGTCAATCCGCTCTGGCAAGTATGGCCACTTGCCGTTCACGCGGCGATAGGTGAAGCACTCGGGCGTGGGACGGCCCCGCTTGTAGTCGGTGCGGCAGCCGGCCTCGATGGTCTCGGCGCTCGCGCAGCTCACGTGGACCGTCTGCTTCTCGGGCTCCCAGCGGGCGTCGAGCTTCGCGTCCTGGATGTGCCGCTGGAAGGCGGCGAAATCCCTGTGCTCGGTCGCGTCGCTCAGTTCGACGACGAATCCGCCGTAGGCCCGGTCAATGGCCGCCCAGTCGGCGGCCTTCGGGTCGAGCGGGGCGTCACGCTTGAGGTTGAATGATTCGATGATGAGGGCGGGCTTGATTTTCTCCCCGCCGCCCGGCGGGACGGGGAGCTCGACGCCCTCGGCGAGCACCACCTCGTCGCTGCGCCCAAGGTCGGTCGCGGGTAAGGGGATGATGCCGAGATAGGTAACGCCGTCGCGGATGGTGATGCGCTGGTTGAGCTTCGCCTTGGCCGGGAGGCCGGGCACCCGCTGCCCGTCAATGCAGATTTCCCAGGCCGGCGGGGACTGGAAGTTGAAGAGGGCGAGGGTGGTCTGAAGGCTCTTGACGCCCTCCTTGCCCGCCATGTCGTAGGGGCTGGTGACGGCGATGAGCCTGTTCTTCGATTGCACGACCGCCACGTTGCCCTCCGAATCCATGCCGGGCATAGTGTTGATGAAGGGGTTGTTGACGTTGTAGCGCATCATCAGGAGGCCGATGTCCTGGAGAGTGGCGGCCTGCTGCTCGGAGCGGCGCCACTGCCCGAGCACCTGGATGACGCCCACTGGGAGGTCGGTGCTCGCGAGGCCGTAGTGGCGGCCGAGCCAGGTTTTACGCCACAGGGGGTGCGCGGCGTAGTTGCCCCACATCTTGTAGCCCGTTGTCATCTCGTATGGGATGGGCTTCTCGTCCACCATGTTCGCCACCCATTCGGGCGCCCAGGGGCCGTTGAGCGCCATGTGCGCGATGCGGCCCGGCGGACCTTCGTGGCTGATGACCGGCATCCCGAGAGTCTGCTTGTTCCCCAGGTCGTGGAGGGCGCCGCTACGCGAGAGGGTGTGGACGATGTGCTGGACGCCCGCCTGGGAGAGCAGGATGTGCGGGATGGTCGTGCGGCTCGACGAGGCGACGAAGCGGCGAAGGCCAGGATGGTAGGAAGAGGTTAACTCCTCCACCGACTTCGCGAGCATGCTCTGGCCCATCATCCGGTCGAGGTGGGTCGGGCCGAAATCGGCGAACATCTTCTGGTCGCTCAGCGTGATGGCGAAGTAGTAGTGGTCAATGGACTCCTGGGTGCTGCCGTCGTACCAGGACCAGAGGCGCAGGGGGAAGCACTCGAGGCCGTGGCGGCCGTCGGCGATGGCGTAGTCCGAGCGGATGATGTTGCCGCCCAGGAGTGCGCCCATCGCCGCGGTGTGGTTGAAGTTCATCGTGCTGATGGTGTAGCAGTAGCCGTCGCGGTAGTAGCTCGCGTTGCCGCGCCAGTCGCCCGTCCTTTCGTAGTAGGCGTTCTTGCCGCCGTGCTGGAGCTCCACGGCCTGGGGGTGCTCGAGATCGCGGGTCGGGCGGTCGGGCATGAGCCAGGCGGCCCAGTAGTTCGCCAGGTGCTCGCGAACGGGCGCGGGCAAGGCGTCGGCGTGGACGTACCACACAAGCAGCCGGTCCGCCGCGTCGAAGCCGTTCCAGTAGCGGGGCGGGTCGGCGAGCATGTCGTCAATCCACTTCCCATACTCCTCGGGTGTGCTGGGAAAGCGGTAGCCACCACCCAGGGCGAGAAGCTCCTGCACGCGCTTCCACTGCCAATCCTGCATCCACGCCGGCTGCCTGGGCGAGAAGCGGGTGAGGATCGCGGCGAGTTCCGTGGCGGAGGGCATGACCGCAGTGGGCTTGCCGCCGCCTCTGCGCTTGAGCTTCGCGGCCAGCGCCGGGATGTCGGTCGCCGTTTGTAGTGCGGGCTTCAGCCCGTGTCCTTGAACAAGTGTGACGGCCAATTGCGGCGGGTTGATCTTGATGCCGCGGTTGCCACAGGAGACCTGCCACTCGTAGGCGCCCTGGCCGGCGACGCGGAAGCGCCAGTCGTAGGTCTCCCACTTCCGCACCAGCAGGCCGCAGTCCTCCAGCGCCCGCAGGCGGCTCGCCAGCGTCCTCCCGTAGCGTGGGTCGGCAAGAAGGGGCGTCACGTCCATCCGCCCCTCGGTCTGCTTGTAGGACACCTCGGTCGGGCCGAACTGTTCGGGGAAGCGGTCGCCGGCGGCGTCTGCGGCGCCGTACTTCCCCCAGTAGCCTGCGCCGTTTATGTAGGCGTTATAGGTCGGGCCGAGGGCCTTGTCGGCGGCCCATGGCCTCCGCAGCGGCCAGGCCACCGCGTGCCACTGAGGCTGGAGCTTCTTGAACAACTCGTCCCCGCCGAAGCTCCTGCGGTCGTGATAGCCCGTGTCCCACACCTCCGTCTCCTTGAAGGGCAGGAGCAGCTCGGCCTTCTCGATGGTGAAGCCCTTGGCCAATTCGGCGGCCAGCTTCTCCGCAACGCCGGGGAAGCGGACGAGCAGGCTGCGATGTATCGCATCGAAAACCAGCGCCCCAGGCTGCGGAGTGTCCCATGCCTTCCGGAAGCCGCTGATGCCGGCAGTCTCGCCCGGCCCGATCTGGAGCACAAGCGGCCGCATCGCCTCGCCCGAGGACACGGAATCAACGAAGAGCAGCAAAGCAGCAACGGAAACAAGCACCGGCGCTCTGCCCACAAGACGTCTCTTCATCCAACAGTCTCCTGAGCATGCCGCACGACGGCTGGCACTCCCTATGGCACCTGGCCCTTGGAGCGCAAGGCAGGGAAGCCCTGCTGCCACACGCAGACGGCACGGGGCCTTGCTGACATACGTATATACGGTCGAAACCGCTGCCATGTCAAGTGTTATCCGGTACTGCGCACCGCCACCGTCGCGGACCCCAAGGCCGACCCCCACGCCACCGGCAAGACCAACCTCCAGCACTACCTCGACCAGACCGGCCCCACGCTGCCGCCGTTGACCGAGCGGAAGGCTGTGGAGTGAGCCCCGAGTCGAACTATGATCGCTCGGCAGATAATTGACATTTGAAGATTTGACACCCTGCCCACCTCGTCGGGCAGTGCAATGGAACGGTCTCACCTTGGCGCAGAACCTATCGACGGTATGTCGTGCTACGCTCCGGCTCCCTATAGTCCTCCACAAGCTTCGCAGCGGCCTCCAGCGCAAGCTTCCGCTGAAGGTTCGGCGGCATCACGCCCACAGGCTTGTCCGCCCTATAGTCCTTCTCCATCTGTTGCTCGGCGCCTGTCAGTTTGGACGCTGCTCGCTCAAGCTCCGCATTCAGGAGTGCCGCTGTGACAAGCTTGCCTTCCGTTCCGAGTAGGACTGCCAGGTAGTACTCCTGAAACCAGTGCTTGAGCATCTCCTCGATCACCTCTGAGGCCGGGACGCGTATGGCGATCAAGGCGGCCACACATGGGCACGTCTTTGACATCACGCCAGGGTCCACTGTCGCTGGCGCGGGGATTCGGGTGACCGGCCTAGACGGATCGGGCATGCCCCACTGGCTGTCGAATCGGATGAGAGCCAAGAGCCCCGGGGCGGCCTCCCTGGCTCGGAGATCTCCTAGCAATCGAATAGCATTCACCACAGCCGGCACTCTCTCGGCCTGCATCCTCTTGTTCGCCAGGATGCCGCACAACTCGGTCACCAGTTCCTTCCTCTCCAGAAGGGCTTTGCTTGTGGCTTTCTCAAGAGTCCTCTCGTCGTCCGAGCGCAATTGTTCCCTAGTGGCGGCGTCGAGCCCCCAACACAAGGAAGAGGAGTGGGCTGCTAAGAGTACCACAGGAAGCCAAGAGCCGTGCTGTAGGGCGCATGCCATGGGCGGGTCTCCTCGGCGCACAATTGGGTTAGTTCATGTCCCAAGTCAGCATGTCCAACTGTCCTTCGTCGGCCCGGTTGTCGCCGGGAACATCATCTATAGCCCGGTAGCCCGGGGGTCAGATCTACATTCTACACTTTGGCTCGGCCGACCAGCGGCTTCGCCGATGGAGAGCGGCCATCGTAGCCCGGGGGTCAGATCTACATTCTACACTTTGGCTTAGCCCCAGGGTCACTACACTTTGGCTTAGCCCCAGGGTCAGATCTACATTCTACACTTTGGCTCGGCCGACCAGCGGCTTCGCCGATGGAGAGCGGCCATCGAGCGCGGGATTACTTGAGCACCTCAAAGCCTTGCTCCTCGAAGTGGGGGTCGAAGCAGAAGACCCTGTTCAGACCAATGCGCCGCATGACCTCGAAGCTCACGCAGTCCACCACGCTCAACTGCCGGCGCCCCGCGGCCAGGACGGCGCTGACCCCAGCTTCGTGCTCCGATTGGGTAACCCAGTGCAGGTCGAGCAAGGGGAGGATGTCCTGTTGCAGCGTCCGCACTGCATCCAGGCCAAACCGGCGTTGTGCCAACGCGAACGTCTCCACTACCACGTAGTTAGTGGATATCAGGGTCTCGTCTTCGGCCACGAGCCCCCGCAGTATTCGCCCCGCTACGGGGTGGTTGATGTCCGCGGAAGAAAGGACGGCGAGAAGCGCCGAGGTGTCAGCGAATACGCTCATTCCTCGCAGGCCTCCGCGAAATAGTCATCGTGTCGCACCGATAGATCGCTCGGTCCTGTGAATCTGCCGATTGCTTGAAGAGCGCGGCGCTTGACCTCGGGGTCGCGGCGGGCATGAGCCGAGCGAAGCACCTCCTCGATCCCCTTCCTGACAAGGTCGGCCACGGGAACGTTGCGGATTCTCGCCAGCTCTTCGAGAGCCGCCCTCTGGTCGTCGGCCAAGGAAACCTCGATCTGGGTCATCGCAGCGGCCTCCGGTGACAGCCCCTCCCCATGGCCTATCATGCCCCTGTGCGGGGCGGAAGTCAAACTCGAAAGAGGGAGTTCGGACACGGTCCTTCCGCTTGGCTACTTGACGGTCAGGGGCGGGTCCCGTATCCTGGCGGCATGGCAAGGCCGCTGCGGATCGAGCTGCCGGGTGCTGCCTACTACGTGACCAGCCGCGGGCTGGAAGGGCAGGGGATCGTGCGCGATGAGGAGGACTGCGGGAGGTGGCTCGCGCGGCTGGATGCGGTGGCTACGCGGCGGCGCTGGCGGGTGGTGGCCTTCGCGGTGATGCAGAGCCACCATCATCTGCTCGTGGAGACGCCCGAGGCCAATCTGTCGGCGGGGATGCACGATCTGAATGCGGGCTACGCGATGGCGTTCAACTGGCGTCACGGGCGGCACGGGCCGCTGTTCGCGGGGCGGTTCAAGGCGATTCTCATCGAGCCGGGGTATCGCTACTGGGAGATCAGCCGCCACATTCATCTGAATCCCGTGCGGCTGGGGCATGCGAAGCGTGCGCAGGACTGGCCGTTCGGGAGCTGTGCGGCGTATGTGGACGGGACGGTTCTCGCCCCGGCGTGGCTTCGGTGGCGGGAGGTTCTTGTGGGGCACGGGGCGACGATGGCGGAGGCGCGCGATGCCTACTCCCGGTCCCTGGCGGAGGGGGTGGAGAGGCCGGGCGTGTCGCCGCTGTGGGCGGCGACGCCGGGGGTGGGGCTCGGCTCACCGCAGTTCGTGAGGCGGCTGGGTGCGTGGCTGGAGGGCCGGCGGCGGAGGGCGGGGCAGGCATCGGCAGGCGGGACGCCTGCCCCACCCTTGCTGGCAGGCGGGACGCCTGCCCCACGGGTGGAGGCAATCGAGAGGGCGGTGTGCGCGGTCTTCGGGGTCGAGGAGGGGCGGCTGCGGGAG
>VGYV01000031.1 GCA_016872855.1 Planctomycetota bacterium | reverse complement strand
GGTGTGCCACTCTCTCAGGCGGTCGTCCTTCACGTCGTGGGGCTCGTTGAGCGGCTCCCAGGCGGCGATGAACGGCTCGTCGCGGAGGCGGGTGAGGACGTGGGTCCACAGGTCCAGGAACTCGCGCTGAAGCTCTGGGGAATCCCATGGCCCCTGTTTCGTATCGCCCTCCTTGCGCTCGAAGGTGTGGACGTTGGGAATGACCCACAGGCCGCGGCGGGTGAAGAGGCGGACCTGTTGCTCCAGGTAATCGAGCTGTTCGGGCTCGAAGCGGCCCTTGGGCTGGTAGCCGAACATGTAGCGGACGCAGTTGGCTCCCAGCTCCTGCACGTCTGCGGCGTCCTGTGCGGTGGGCGGAGCCCACCAGAGCAGATTGAAGCCCCGCAGACGAATGGGCCGCCCGTCGGGCGCCAGAATGTCGCGGCCCCGCACGGTCAGCCGTTGCGGGTCCTTGGGCGGAACTGGCGACTGCTGCGCCGCTGTCGCGCCCAGTGACGATAAGACCAGCGCTCCCGCCGCGAACGCCATCCGATGAACAGCGAAATCACGCAAAGCGCATCTCCTTGAGGTCTCCCTCCGCAATCTTGCCATTTGCTGCCACAGAAATCCAGCTCCGACACGGGCAGCATGGGCCAGGCATCCGCGCTCACGCAGGTAGCCGCCTACAGGAGCCGTACGCTGTTCGAAGCGAGGAGTTCCCGCCGCGTTTGACCTGTGTAGCCCGATGCGCTTCACTGAAGGGAGCAACTGCCTCCTGAGTCGGAGTGAACTGTCGGTGCGCCCTTTCTTCCACAACCGTTGGGCGGCGACAACTGCATTCACGATCAGGGTGCTGCTCGTGTTCGCATCGTTTGCTGCGCCCCTGGTCACTTCGGCCGCAACCGAGAGGCCGGTCCGCGTCTGCCTGCCGCCGGCGCCATACACAACTGACTGGCAGAAGGCCTGGACGCCGAACGAGCGGCTGCAAGTCTGCATCTCCCTCTACTTCCGCGAGCGGCTGGCGGCCCTGCCCGGGGTCGAAGTCATGAACGAGGACTGGGCAGGAGCCGTGCTCTTCTTCAGCGGACAGGAGATGACCGGCGCGAAGACGCCGCCGACTCTCGCCGAGTTCCGCGCCCGCGCGCCGGTGGACGCCGTGGTGCTGTTCGGCGACCGGGATAGCCCCTTCCAGTGCACCATCCTCGGCGACAAAGGGGCGGACGTTGTGCCTGCGCCCGCGAAGGCGGACACGCTTGCCTGGCTTCAGGCCGTGGCGACGCGGCTGGGGCCGGCGCTGGGCCTCGATGCCGCGGCGATAGCAGCGCTCGGGGACGGCTGGCAGCTCCCGTCCTTCGTGCTCGAGGCCTGCCTGGTCTCGCAACGCATCGCAGGCGCGTGGGTCACGAACTCGGGGGAGAGCCAACTCCTCTGCCTCCGGCGCTTCATCCAGGATGTCGGCCAGTACCCCATGCTGGCGGCTGCGGTGCTGCGGGCCGGGATCGTACTGTCAGCGGACGGTCGCAAGCCGGAGAGGCCCGCGCAGGATGTGGAGATGCTGCGGCTCGCCCTCGTGGCCGCGCTCGGCACGCCAGCCGAGGACGACGCGGCAGCCTTCCTGCGCCGCACCGTGCATGGCCGGGATACACTGGAGAAGGAGTTGGCCGGCCTCGCCGCGGCGCTCACCGTGGATGCGGCGGAGGCGGCGCTCGATGGCAAGGGAGCACCCGAGGCCGACCCTCGCGGCCTGGCCCGCGGCCTCAGCGCGATCCGCTGTCTGGCCGCCGCGAACCCCTCCAGGCTCTCGCCGCTCCTGCCCCGGCTCGCGGCCCATGAGAACGCAGCGGTGCGCGCGGCGGCGGGCTACGCCCTGGCAGCTCCGGAGAGCGGCCCTGTGGCTCTGCCTGCCAAGCTCGCCGCAGATCGCGAGCCGGCCGTGGCGCTTGCCGGCCACTACGCGCTGTGGCGCCGTGGCGAGAAGGCTGAAGCCGGCCTGCCTATCGCGCGTCGCCTCTTCGACGCACCCGCGGCGAGGAGCCTGCGCGTTCAGGAGCTCATCGCGGGCCTGGGCACGCGGGAGGACGAGCCGCGCCTGCGCAAGGTCATGACAGGAACCATGGCCGAGCGGCGCCTGGCCTTCGGCGGCCTGGCCCGTCTCGGGGCGCTCAGTGCGGACGACTGCCGAGGCTGTCTCCAGAGCGCGGACGACGAGGTGCTCGCCATCGGCCTGAAGGCGATGGATGCGAAGACCGCGGCGGCCTGCCGCGAGGCCCTGGTGGCGCTGGCGAATGGCCCCCACGGCCCGGCCGCGGAGTCCGCCCGCCGGGCACTGCGTCCCTTGCGCCCAACCGACCTCCCCGCGCAGTTGGCCTTCGATCTGGAAGTGGAGCACCTGTACCTGCGGCTGCGTGCCATCGAGCAACTGGCGAAGCAGCCAGAGCCCTGGGCGACGACGCTTCTGGAGCGCGCCACGGCGAATGCCGATCCCCAGGTCCGCGCGGGGGCGCTGATGGCGCTGCACGCCAAGGTGCCGGAAGCGGCCCTCAAGGCGCTGCCCGGCCTGCTGCGGGACCCGATGGTCTGGGTGCGCGTCCATGCGTCGTCGCTCGCCGCGAAGCTGCGTGCGCCAGCGTTGAACGATGCCGTGGCCACGGCGCTTGCGGCGGAGACCGATGCCTCCTGCCGCATCTACCTGGAGGCTGCCCAGGGCAAGCCGATGCCGAAGGCAGTGAACGCCTTCGACCTCGGCCGCACGCGCATGGGCCTGTGCGGCTACGGCCGCGGCGCCGCCGAGTCGCCGCTCGGCTGGTACTACTGCCTGGACCCCAAACTGGACGATGTGGGGCGTCAGGCGCACGCGGCAGGCAAGACCCTCATCGGCCGCACGAACACGACGGCGGGGAACCCCGTGCAGGTGCTCTTCCACCCCGTGTGGCGCGACCTGTGGTGGACGAATCTCCGCAGGGAACTCACCGACCTGGCGCACCTCGATGGCCTCGTTATGGGCGAGGAGACGATGTACGCCCCTGCCTGGAGCCTCTGGGCGGACGGCTGGCGCTGCTTCTGCATCGAGGCGGGCATTGACGCTGAGAAGGTGGGCGGCGACAGGGCGAAGCTGAGCCAGGCCGAGGCCCGCGCCTTCCTCGACTGGGAGCAGGAACGTGTCGTTGACGGCTTCAACAGGATGTATGACTTCATCAAGCTCGACCAGGGGGCGCAGCGGCCCGGCTTCCTCGTCGGCACCTACGTGCCCAGCCAGAACGGGCCGAACGTGGCCGAACACCGCTGGAAGTTCGACGTCGGCGGAGCCTACTGGTACCAGGCGGACAACCGCGTCCGCTACAACATGATCCGCCGCTTCCGCACGGTCTGGCCGGGCCGCCCGCTGACGTACCTGGTGTCGGGCAACGCGGGCCTGCCGCTCCTCGCGCACGTCAACTACAAGCTCCAGGTTCCCGAGGGGCTGATCACGAATCGCTCCTGCAATGCCTACGCGGACGCGGCCTGCGCCTGGGCTGCCGGCGCCGAGCCGGGCTTCTTCGTGGCCTGGCTGTTCAGCGGCAAGGATGTCAAGCCCGGCCCGAACGCGAGCGGCGTCTGGGTCTGGCTGGAGGATGTGGCGCGCGACAGCAAGCCTCTCGCCGACGGCCTGGAGAACGTCTGGCGGGGCGTGGCCGGCCAGTACCGCCTCGATGCCGAGATACGGAAAACGAAGGGGCCGGATGCTGCTCCCGAGGACATTGCGAAGCAGGGAGATGCGAAGGGCACCGAGCTGGATGAGGCGGACCCCACGAAGGACATTTTCAGCCAGCGCGCCGCCGCGGACCGCGAGCGCTTCCGCCTTGGCTTCTTCCTGGAGCAGAAGGCACTCTACGATGTCGCACGAGCCTTCGCGGGGCTGCCGCGCCCGCGCGAGGATTTCCCGGCACTGATGGTGGGCGGCGCGACGGCCCTGCCGCAGTTCGCCGCGCTGGACGGCTACGATGCCGCCGAGCTGCTCAACCTGCTGCCCCACTGCAAGCTGGCGAAGTACCGCCTGATCGGCATCGAAGTGGCTCCCGATGCGCCCGTTCGGGACACGACCATCGCCGCCGTCCGAGTCTGGCTCAAGGAACAGCCCGGGCTGCTCTACGTCCGCGGGTTCCTCTCCACCGACAACGCCAACGAGGCGAGCACGGCCTCCGACCACGATGGGCGCCTGCTGGAAGACTGGCCGTGGGAGGCCGACATCGCCTTCGCGAAGGACCGTTACGTGGTGCGAGGCCAGGCGGCCAAAGCTCTTGCGGGCGATGCGGCGGCCTGCACGCGCGCCTCGTGGCGCGACGCCGGCTTCAAGGGCGCGGTGCTCTTCGACTGTGGCAAGACCTCGGCCGAAGACTTCCATGCCCTTCTCAGCACCCTGCACAAGGACGTGGGCGTCGGGATCAAAGCAGACGGTGTACCGGGCATGATCCGAGCGAAGGGCGACGGCGTGACGGCCTGCATCTCAAACGGGAGTGCCGCCGCGGAGGCCACGGTGCTAGGCGTTGACCTCTTCAGCGGCGAGGCCAACCCCGTGGTCGGCAAGGCACGCTCCGCAGCCATTACAGGCGACAACTACCGCGGCACCTACGCCGCGGCCTACAACGGCGTGAGCATCCTGTGCGACGCGCCCATCGAGGAGGTGAAGCCGGTGGCCGGGGGCCTGGAGGTGCGCTGTGCTGGCCTCATTCGAGCCGCCGCTGCGCGCGGCGACGTGACGGTCCGACCGCAGCCGCCCGCCGTGGAAGGTACGCCCGAAGCGATCCTCAAGTGGATACTGTTTGGCGACACGGGCGGCGTGGCGCGCCCTCCCGGCGCGGACAGCGGCCTTCTCTTCGTGCGTGGCACGGGCATTCTCACCTTCACCGCAGTGCCGAGCAAGTGACCATCAGGAGGCAGTGAGCCAATGATCCGCTACGCGAGGCTATGGGCGTGCGCACTCGGGGCGATGGCTGTCATCGCAGCGGCCGCCGAGCGGGTCTTCCCGCTGAACCTCGCGACACAACGGGGGGCCACGGACAAGGTGAAGGTCCAGGAGGTCGGCTGAGATCATCGGCGGCGCGTGCGGCAAGGAACTCCGCGTTGATTTCGGAAACGACCTCAAGATGCGCCTGGCCTGCGACCAGGAGATGGCAGGCTACAAGGCGCTCACCTTCAAGGGCGACGGCCCGATAGAAGTGACCTGGGCCCGCGCCGACAACGCCAAGGAAGCCACCTTCCTCGCCACCTTCACGCTGGGCAAGGACGCCGAACCGCCCGCGGGGAAGATCGTGAAGAGCAGCGACGACGAGAGCGTGCTCGAAGTGGAGGCCAAAGACCGCGCCTGGACCATCATAGTCCGTCCGAAGCAAGGGAAGACAGAGGTAATGGCCCGCTGAAAGGAGAACATGTGTGAGGACGCACTGGACACGTGCCTCTCAGGTGATGTCCGCGCGAGTGGTGCTGGGCCTGTTGGCGGCGATCGCCGGCGACTCTCTCGCCCAGGTGCCGCTCGCCAAGGAGGGCCAGGCGACGGCGGCCATCGTCCACAGCGGCTGCCTCCAGCAAGCGAAGGACCTCCAGGCCTATGTGAAGCAGATCACGGGCGCTGAGCTGCCCCTGGCGGCAGACGCGGCTGAGGCCAAGGCGCTCGGCCTGCCAGGGCGGATCGTGCTCGAGAAGGTGGACAAGGTGCCGGGCGCAAGCGACAAGATCACCGGCAGCCAGGCGTACCGCATCAAGACCGACGGCAGCGCGCTGCGGCTCATCGGCACTGCCGAATACGGGTTGACCTATGCGGTGTGGGGCCTGCTCGAGGACTACCTCGGCTGCCGGTTCTATACGGGGGCCTTCGAGGTGGTGCCGAGCAAGCCGACGCTGGTGCTGGGCAGCATTGACGACTTCCAGGAGCCGGCCTTCATGCAGCGGATGTTCATCTGGTGGCCGGGCAGCATGCCGTGGGTCGTCAAGAACCGCGGCGGCGGCTATCCCGGCGACAACAGCCCCGGGAGCTATGGCTCCCATATCTACGGGCGACACAACTTCTATCAGTTGCTGCCGCCCGAGGATAAGAAGGACGCCAAAGGGAACGTGACCATCAAGGGCTGGTTCGCCGAGCACCCGGAGTGGGCGCCGCTGATCAACGGCAAGCGGGCGCCCAACTGGGCCATGGCGTTCTGCTACACCAATCCCGAGCTGGCCAAGGCGCTCGCGGAGGCGCTGAGGCGCGACATCGAGGGCACCAAGGCTAGCCAGGGCGCCAAGTATAATCCAGCGCTCGCGGTTTCCGTCACGCAGGGCGACGGCTTCGCCGCCTGCCAGTGCGAGACCTGTCGGAAGGTCGCCCGCGAGGAGGAGTCCGAGGCCGGGCCAATGTTCCTGATGATCAACCGCGCTATCGAGATGCTGGAGAAGGACTACCCCACCCAGCAGTTCGTGACGCACGGTTACTTCGAGACGCTGCCGGCGCCCAGGAAGCTCCGGCCGCACAGGAACCTGTGGATCAACCTGGTGTCGAGCGACCTCTCGCAGAACGCCGCGGGCGACCAGGTGGGCCGCATCGCCGGCAACCCGGCCAACCGCGCCTACGCGCGGGCGCTCGATGAATGGCCAAGGATCGCCCCCGGCCGCGTCACCGTCTGGCACTGGACGCCCTACCAGCCGGAATGGCCGACGATCTTCTACACGGCCGACAACGTGCGCTACTGGCAGCGCTGCGGCATCATGGGCGTCTATCCGCAGGTCTGCGGCGCGAACTGGAGCCGGTTGTTCTGCTGGGTCTTCCTCAAGCTGGCCTGGAACCCCCAGGCGGACGCGGACAAGCTGATTCGCCAGTTCCTTGACGAATACTACGGGCCGAGGGCCGCCCCGCACATCTGGGAGTACCTAAAGCTCGCGCAGGCCGCGTATGAGGACAGTTGCCACGTGCCCAGCGCCGTGCGATGGAGCGGCTGGACCGGCATCACGCACGCCAAGATCTTCGCCCCGCACATGCCGAAAATGGTGGCCGCCATGGACCGGGCGCTCGCAGCGGCCAAGAGAGAGGCGAAGCGCATCTACCTCACGCACGTCACGGAGGCGACGGGTACCTCGATTGACCCAGTCCGCCTGAATGTCGCGCGCGAAACGGGGGCCTTCGCCGCGGTGGCCAACCGGGCCGACGGCAAACGCTGGTGGGTGCCTGCGCCCGATGCCGATCCAGGCCTGCCCGCAGTGCTGCGCCGCGTCACCGACGGCATGCAGCTCAGCGGCGGCGAGCACGGCGTGCTGCGACACATCTCCTGGTTCGTCGCCAACAACGGTGGGCCGGTCATCGATCTCAGGTCAAAGGCCTGCTCCGTCGGAGTCTGTCCGGACCTCAAGGGGCAGGTGGTTAGCATGAAGCCCTCTGCCAGGGGCAAGGAACTGCTCGCCTCCGAGGGCGCGGACGCCGGGTATCAGGATCAGTTCAAGTACAGCTCGGTCATCTGGCTGCCGCCCAACGTGCCCGAGGATGATCTCAGGGGCGGCTTGGGCAGGCGTGTCTGGTCAGGGCTCTGGAGCGATTACAGGAACCCGGTTGCGGACAAGCTGGACACGCTGACGATCCTGTCCCCTGCGTACTGGGGCTTCAGCCCCGACCGGCGCCTGCGGCGCACGGTCAGCGTGTCAGATGCCGGGATGACGGTCGAGCGCACGTTCGAGACCGTGCAGAAGGACAAGTTCGCCCCCTTCGACCACCGCTTCAGCACGCAATGGCTGTTGGTGTTACCCCAGCCGGAGCTGGCCAGGGTGGCAGTGACGGGCGGCGGCATCGCCAAGCTGCTCGACCTCCAGTACGCCGTGCCCGGCGGCATCAAGGGCGTCAAAGCGGGCGAACGGCTGCCCGGCGCCGACTGGATGGACCAGCGCTTCGACGACGTGCTGGCGGTCTCCGACGCGGAGGCAACCAAGCTACCCGTCGCGCCCAACGCCACGGGCGACATCGTCATCCAGCTCGACCGCGGCGATGGCCTCACGGCGGTCCTCACCACCCCCGCCGCGGGCTGGGAAGCCGTTGAGATCAAGCCCGTCGTGGACAAAGGCTACCCGCACGTCACGCTCGTTGGCACTGTGGTCAAGATCACCCCGGAAACGAAGGCCGCCGCACTGCCGGCGCAGACCCTGGCGGCCAAGAGCGTGCCGGAGCGGAAGCTCACGGCCGGCAGGCCCGCCAAGCTCGACACGGCCTCCCCAGCGGCGAAGATCAAGCTCACCGGCGCGACCACCGCCATCAACGACCCGGACGGCGCCGAGCTGGTCTGGATTCCCCCGGGCAGCTTCCTGCGCGGCAGCCCGCCGGGCCAAGGCGGCGGCGACGAACGTCCACAGAGGAGAATCCACCTCGACGGATACTGGATCTACAAGTACCCGGTCACCCTGGCGCAGTACAGGAAGTTCTGCGAGGCCACGGGCGAGAAGTTCGAGCCTACCTGGGGCCAGGGCATGCACGCGGAACCCAAGGGGGACCCCGATGCCTACGCGGCCCAGGCGAACTGGTACGAGGCGGCAGCCTATGCCCGGTGGGCAGGCGCGGCGCTACCGACAGAGGCCCAATGGGAGAAAGCGGCCCGCGGCGCGGACGGCCGCCAGTACCCGTGGGGCAACGACTGGGACCCGGAGAAGTGCGTCAGCTACGAACGCACGCTGGGCAGGCTGAACTACGGCTTCATGCCCGTGGGCGTCTGCCCGCAGGGCGCCAGCCCCTACGGCGTGCAGGACATGGCCGGCAACGTCTGGGAGTGGGTCGCCGACTGGTACGACTACTCCTATTACAGGGCAGCTCCCGGCAAGAACCCGGCCGGGCCGGAGAAAGGCGCCTACAAGGTTCTGCGCGGCGGGTGTGCGTTCTTCGACGAGCGCCTCAGCCGCACCGCGGCACGCATGGTTCAACCCCCGCAGGTCCGCGACTGGACGCCCACCGGCTTCCGCTGTGTCGTCGCGGCCCCAGGCCCGGGCAAAGAGTAGTGTGGTGCCGTCGAGTCACAGGCCACTGAAGGAGGGACCCCGTCCGTGGGTCCTCCCCTCGGTGACGCGTCAACGGAATGAGACGGATGAGGCAGATGGCTCATTCCCGCATTCCAAACTCGCCGAAACGCAGCGCGTAGAGGTCGGCGTCCCGACCCGACGGGCCTCTTCCTCGGTCACGACGCGTCGGCCGGGGAAGAACCGCGTCGGCAGCCCGAGGTAGATGTGGGGCGCGCGAACGTACGGGTGGATCTGGTTGGTGTAGAGGTGCTCGCGCGGCTTGCCGTCGAGGTCGAGGTCGGTCGGCTCCGTCCAGTTCACGAAGTCCTTCGACGTAGTGCGCGCGATCCAGCGCTTGCCGTCGCGGAACACGCGGAAGTAGCACACGTATTGCTCCTCCGCCGCGGACCAGAAGGCGTTGTTCTGCGAGTCGAACGCGCCCTTGGTGATGACAGGGTCGTTCTGGAGTTGCTTCCAATGGAGCCCATCGGGCGACACGAATGCGAGCAAGCCGGGCTCCCCAGTGCCGCCGAGCGCCTTGTACCGCTGCTCGGTTCGCGCGGCAGGATTCGTGTCAACGAACGGCGCGAGGTTGTGGCACCCTCGACTGCGGGCCAGGACCACGTTGTTGTCCTTTGTGCCGCGGACCTCATAGATCCCGAGCTTAGGCTTCGTCCAGCGGATCCCGTCCCGGCTCTCGGCGACGCAGGTGACCTCGACGTCGAGCGCGTGACGGGCCTCGGGCATCCCGCGGTAGTAGAAGCGGAAGACCTCGCCGTCCTTGATGACCGTTTCGTAGCCGCTGTAAATGCCCTCCCAGGGCTGGTCGAACTCCAGCACGACCTCACGCGGCTGCGGATGATGCAGGATAAGCCGGGCGTTCTCCATACGGTCGATCAGGTGATCGTCCACGAACAGCTCGCGCCGCGAGCCGATGTCCACCGGCTCCGCCGCGTCCGCTTCCGCCATCGCCAGCGCCACCCCCGTCACAGCAACACAGAGCAGGAACGCAAGCTCGTGGCAGGCCATCCTCGCTGTCTCCTTTACAGTTCGAGCCGGACGAAGCAGAGGCCCGTGCTTCTCATGCGTCACCTGCCCCCGCCTCCGCCGCCAGGCCTCTGGCTACTTGCCTGGCAGCGCATATAGAAACGGCCGGCGGAACATGCCGCCGAAGTGGTGCTCGCAGTTGGCGACAAGGGCAAGGGTGTTCCTACCCGCCTTGAGCTTCCCTGCCAGGTCAACGTCCCACTCGAACTTGTAGTCGGCGTGCCACCACATGGCGGGGAAGTCCCGCCTGGCGGCCTCCTGCCCGTTGACGTAGAGCCGGGCCTTGTTGAACAGGCCGGGGAACATCACGTGCACCTTGCCCGCCGCCTGCTCGGCTGTGAGTTCCACCTCGGTGCGATACCACATGTCGCCCGTGAAGCTCTGGCGGTCGGGGTCGCGGATGCCCTGGGCCTGGGCGTAGAGGTCGGTCCGCAGCATCTCCCACTCGTCGGGATAGACCATTCGGTTCTTGACGGTGAACTTGTCTCGGGTGGCGTTCCAGTAGGCCAGGTCCACCTCCTGCGTGGCGTAGCCCTTCTCGGCTCCCACGCGCTTCTTGTCGCGACGGAACGCCCACTCGAGGGGCAGCTTGGCCACGAGTCTGCCCTTGGTGCCGTCGGTGAGCGCGAGGAGCCCGCGGTACTGCTCGACCTCTCCCGGCCACCAGGCTGGGCCACGCTCGCCCATCTTGCGGTAGGTGGTGAAGATGCCGTTCCAGTCCGTCAGGCTTTCGCGGATGGGCAGCGTCTTCTCCCCAATCTGGACGGCCTTCTTGTAGTCGCAGTCAGTGGCGGCGGCCCGCGCCATGCCCAGGTAGCCGTCCATAATCTCGAAGCTCGTGCGGGTGAACTTCATGCGGTCGAGGACCTGCTGCTCGTGGCGGGTGGGCTTGGACTTTCGCCTGAGCGACGCCACCAGCTTCTCGGCCGCCTCCAGGCTCTTTCGGCAGGACTCGATGAGCTCGGGAGTGTAGATGGCCGGGGCGGCGAAGTGCTCGTGCTCGGTGACAATGGTGTCGGCCCAGGCATCGTAGATGGCGCTCCAGTAGGTCTCCATGGGCTTTGCGGCCGGGCCGTAGAACCTGGGGTAGAACTCCTTGAGGAGCGCGGGCACGTCCTCGTCGGGGTTCCACATCAGGCGCCCGCGGAGGAAGAGGTTCAGGAAGGTCGTGGCGATGGCGTTGCGGCTCTCGGTGCTCACGCCGAGGATGCCTGCCAGGCGGTAGTGCTTCACGTCCTGCGCGAATGCCTGGTGCGAGGGGTTCGGGATGTCGCGCCAGACGAGCATGCCCTGGTCGTAGTCGTAGATGGCCAGACGGCCCTCCATGATCTCTGCCCACTGGTAGAGCATGTCCCGGTATTCCTGGCGCGGCGGCGACTCCGCGTCGTCCATCCCGTGGTTGGGGTCAATGTCAATGGGCGCCAGCATGCCGAAGAGCGACTTCTCCGCCTTCGTCTTGCGCACCGGCGGAATGGTCATGTTGGCGTAGATGAGGAAGCCCAGCCTCCCGCCGCTGTTCGGGTGCTTCGCCTGGAGGGTGCGAGCGATGTTATTGTAGAGCTCGAGCATGGGGTCAGTCACCGACCAACGCATGAAGTACTTGTCCCACTGGAGCTTCATCAGACTTACGTCGCCTGGGTACTCGGAGTCGTACAGGCCGTCCTCCATGCTGATCGAGACGCCCTGGCCCTTGGCGAAGGCGGGCTCGATCTTCCCGGCCACGTGCGCCGCCGTCTCCGGCGCGGTGATGGGGAAGTTGAACGTGTTCTTGGAGCCCGGCGCGTCTTTCGTGTAGGCGCCCAAGGCGTGGCCCGCGGGCGGGAAGCCGCGGGAGCCAGTGACCATCATGTTCCGCCTCTGGAACTCGGGCCGGCCGGCGTTGTCGCCCACCCACGAAATCCAGTAGCCGCGAATCTCGAAGGGGGGCCCGTAGGTGTAGTCGAGGTCGCCTAACGTCAGCGACTTGGCCTCGGGGATGCACTCGCCGAAGTCGGTGGGGATGTACCAGCGGCAGCCCCAGCGCCAGAGCAGCTCTGCTACGGCGAAGTAGTGCGCCTCATCGTTGTTGCCGGCCAGGTACACCCTGTTGCCCTCGCGCAGCAGCCCAATCGCATCGGCCCCCAGGACTGGGTTCTTCTTGGCCGCCGCGCGCACGCGCTTCGCCCATTCGGGCTTCGCGGCCAGGGCTTCCTCGCCCACCACGAGCACTGGAGATGAGCCCTTAAGCGCGGTGGTGATCTCCTCGCGCGTCGCCGCCAGGCGGGTCCCGGCCCCCGTCATCATCTCGACATACTTCACCAGGTCGGCGGCGGCCAGCCACTCACCGTTCCGCGTCCCCTTGGCGTCCGCGCCGCGCGCCGGCTGCCCGCCGGGACCTTTCGTCTCCGGCAGCCCGGCATCGGGGGAAACGACCACGATGGCGTCGGTCTTGCCGTTCCTCGCGACGACCAGCTCAGGCTCGGCTGCGCCTGCGCTGGCGGTGAGGGCCGCGACGACGGTCGCTAGCCCACTCACTGCTCTGACTGTCCCGTTCATTTGCAGTTGTCCTCATCACCTGGGGCGTGCCTCCGGCTTCCCCGCTTCCGACGACTTGAGGTAGTATGGCGCCGAGCGAAGCGTCGGTCAAGTTCAGGCGCTCTCAAGCCATCGCCATCCGCGAAGGCGAGCTTGCGCTCAGGGAAGATGCGGCCTAAGATGAGCCCCCGGGCCGCCGCCTCTCTCAACGGAGTTCGGGACATCGCCAAGAGGAGATCACTGCATCCAGCGTAGGAGTCGAAGGGAACTGTACATGACATGCAAATCGCCGCTGACCTGTTCGCTTGCCCTGTGGTTGACAACGGCCGGAGCGGTTGCCGCCGGGGAGGTTGTTCGCATTGAGGAGTATGAGGCCGCGGGGATTTCGGGTCTTCGGGCTCTGTGGGACATCCCTGTGGTGCTGAGCGAGGGCGGGCGGGCCGTCGAGCGGGACGGCCATCTGACCGCGATCTGGCTACCTGAAGACCGGACCGGGAAGAAGCGGCAGGTGGGCTACGGCGAACTGATGGCCGCCTCGGTGCAGGGGCCGGAGGAGCGTCTGGCCGCCGTGTGCGAGGCCGGGGCGCTGGGCTTTGACGCGCTGCACCGCAAGATGCTCGTGCGATTCCCGCGTGCCGCCGATGTGATCGCCAACAAGATCGCCACCGGGCATGCCGTTGAAAAAATCGAGGTGGTGCTGCCGTTCCGCGATACAGAACTGCATCCGTTCGGCGATATCAATTCGCCGCTGGGCTACACGTACCGAATGAATTGGGGAGTCAAGGACTGGTGGAGCCGGGTCCCGCCCAATTGGCATGCCGTGGCGTGGGCACTGCGCAAGCCCTGGGTCGCCGATCACCGGATCTGCCCCACCTACAACGCCTATATTCGCAACGCGGGATACTGGGCGCACTTCGAGGCCCGCGATGACGCCAAGGACCGTTTTGCCCCCCGCTTTGGGCCGACGGAAGTGTCGCACGAAGTCGCCGATGGGCGGCTGGACGTCACCGAGGTCTTCCGGGACGAACGCTTCGGCGGGACGGCGGACGATATGGCCCGCGTGCTGTTGGTGTTCGGAATGAAGAAGGCGCCTCTGGTGGAGTTGAACGGCCGACCTCTGGACCGGAAGCTCTCGAACGCCAGCGTGGATGGTCGCGACGCCTGGGTCGTGCCGCTCTTCCACGAAGCCAGGCTCACAGACGCGTCAGCGAGGCTGATCGAACGATACCGCCTGGCAACCGGCGAACTCGGGCGATCTGCGAAACAAGGTAGGTAGAAGGGGGTAAAAGGCTGATGGCACGCTTGTGTTGGCGGCTGGCGCCCTTGGCGCTCCTGCTGTGGCCTCCTCTACCGATCCTGGGCGGGGAACTGCCGAAGAAAGTCTACGCCCACTACATGGGCTGCTGGCCCGCGGGGAGCGGGGCACTTGCGTGGGCGCGGCACACGGACTTGCCGAAGCTCCGCCACGACCGTTCCGACAAGGCCAGCCGCCGCGGCGGACACGTGCGCAACTTCGACCTCGTGCCGCCCGAGCTGACCCTCACCCCCGAGCAGAGCGCCGACCTCGAAATCCGCCGGGCCTTGCGCATCGGCCTCGACGGCTTCGCCATTGATGCCTGGGCGGGGGAGAAGGACGCGAAGCGCTCGCTCGACGCCCTCTTCGCCATCGCCGAGGCGAAGGACTATCCCTTCGAAATCACGATCTGCCTCGACCCCATCTGCGGCGGTGGGGGGGACGCGATCAAGTACCTGCTCGACAAGCACGGGAAAAGCCCCAAGCTCGCGCGCCGCAACGGCAAGCCGCTCATCCTCGGCTACGCCACAGGCTTTGCCTTCTGGGGCTACCTGGAGCGCCGCTTCCCCGGGAAATCCAAGGACGAGATCAAGCGGCTCCGCGGCTCGCCCGAAGCCTGGAACTACCTCGGCGATCTTCTGCGCGAGATGGAGAAGACGGCCGGCCAGCCCTGCTTCTTCCACATTGACCTGGGCTACTTCTTCCACGAGGTGCCGGCCGACGCCCTTCCCTCCGACCCGCTGGTCAAGGCGGCCGGCGTCTTCGGCCGCCACGCCAACGCCATCGGCGCCTTCACCTGGGCGGGCTATGGGGCGCTCGGCCCGCGCCTCCCCGACATCGCCAAGGCCACCCAGGCCGCCGGCGCCGAATGGGCCTGCCCCATCGGCATGTACTGGAAGGAGAACATCCCCTACGAGCTCTTCGGCCCGAAGGGAACCGAATGGGTGGACGGCTGCTGGGCCGACGCCCGCTCCCAGGGCGCCACGCTCCTCCAGATCGTCACCTGGAACGACTACGGCGAGAACACCAACATCGCGCCCGCCTGGAACACCCGCTACGCCATCTACGACCTGACGGGCTACCACATCCGCTGGTGGCGCACCGGCTCCCCGCCCGCGCCCGACCGTGACCGCATCTATCTCTCGCACAGAAAGTACGCCAAGGGCGCGAAGGCCTTCCCCTTCGCCCAGGGGCCGTTCCTCGATGGCTCGATTGAGGTGCTAACGATCCTCCCGCGTCCCGCGAGCATTCGCCTCCCCGGCCGCAACGCCGAGTACGCCGCCCCTGCGGGCTACCACCGCGAGCAGTTCCCCGTCACCCCCGGCCCCGTCGTCGCCGAACTGGTCCGCGATGGCAAGGTGGAAGTCCGCCTCGAGAGCCCCGAGGCCATCACCGACCGGCCCTTCCGCGAGGACAACGCCCCGACCTGCTGGTCCACCGAGGAGGAACGGCTCTGGAAGGAGGACTTCGGCGACAAGACGCCCATGTTCGTCTACAGCGAATACGGCGACGCCGACCGCGACGGCCTGCCGAACTGGTTTGAGATGTACTGGTTCGGCAAGTGGGGAGATATGCGCACCGCCACCGTCGCCGACCCCAAAGCCGACCCCCACGGCACCGGCAAGACCAACCTCCAGCACTACCTCGACCAGACCGACCCCACCCTGCCGCCGTTGGCCGAGCGGAAGGCTGTGGAGTGAGCCCCGAGTCGAACTATGATCGCTCGGCAGACAATTGACATTTGAAGGTTCGACACCCCGCCGATTTGCGACACCCCGCCCCCTCCCTCCTGCCAACGCCCACGGCAACGCGGCCTTGCTCCGTCATCAGCTACCGCGCTCGGCCCCGCTGCACCGTCCCCACGCCCGGCCCGCTCCCAGCCCTCTGCACCCTTCGCGTCTGGGCAAGAGCGAATGCCCTTGACAAACGCTCCCCCAGGCGTATCATAGCGAGAAGAGCGAGAGTGGTCTCTGGAGGCGCGATGCACCTCGACTTCGATTGGGATGAGCGGAAGGGATATGAGAACCTCAGGAAGCACCGCGTCTCATTCGCGGAGGCGATGACCGTGTTCGCCGACACGTTGTCGGTGACGGTGCCCGACCCGCTTCATTCGGTTGGCGAGGAGCGTTTCGTCACGTTGGGCATTTCCTCCAGACAGCGCCTTCTGGTGGTGGTGCATGCCGACAGGGAGGACATGGTGCGAATCATCAGCGCGCGCCTGGCCACGCCGCGCGAGAGGAACGAATATGAGGAAGGCACGTAAGACGTCCGCCAGGAATGGCATGCTGGCGGAGTACGATTTCCGTGGAGGCGTCCGCGGCAAGTACGCCGCCCGCTATGCGGCCGGCACCAACGTCGTGCTGCTGTCCCCAGACGTTAGGGACGTCTTCCCTGACCCCAAGTCGGCCGCCGACGCCCTCCGCGCCCTCGCCCACCTCATCCGCAAGCAAGGCCGCGGCAAGCGCGGAATTGAGTAAGGCGGCCCCGAAACTGCAAAGGAGTTTTGGACCTTCCTTCGGCCATTCTCTTAGGAGCCCCTTTTCCATGGACATCCCATCCCGTTGTGGGCCACGCCATTGGGGCCAATCGGCGGCAATGGACGGAGCACTCATCGTTGAAAGAACAACGAACACGGCGGCGCACGCCATCATTTGAAGAGAACCGGCAACAAGTCCGGTTCGGTGCAGGAGCTCACGTCTTGTCAGATTCACCAAGCGGTTCATTGTTTTCCTCCGTTGCAGTTGGGTTTCACGATGTTCTTGCTTATATCTATTGCAGCTTGTTGTTCTTTCGAGTCAGTTCAGCTCGAAGGCGATTTCACCCATCATCCCCGTCTAACGTCCCGCCGGTTTGGCCCTTTCATGTCGCCGCATGAAATCGATCATCGACTTCGCAAACTCGAGGTCGCGGCCTTCGATGGGCTTGCTGCCCATCCACGTTTCCATGATATACCACTCCGTGCCGCCGACGCTCTCGCACGCCGCGAACAGGTCGCTCCACGGCACTTTGCCTTCGCCGAAGCGATTCAATTTCTTGCCGGCTTGGAAGGGATCGTCCGGCGGTTCGTTGACGGGCGCGTGATTGCGGGGAAATTCCTTCAGGTGAATGATGCGCGTGCGGACGGGATGCTTGCGCACCATCGCCAACGGATCGCCGCCGCCTTCCGGACAGTGGCAGGTGTCAATCTCCTGCACGAACGACGCCGGGGTGTTGGCGAAGATGATCTCCCAGCCGCTGTCGCCGCTGTCGGTCTTCGCCCATTCCTCGGTGTGATTGTGCAGGCCCGCGTGCAGGCCCAGCGGGGCCAGCCGCTCTTCGATCCTGGTGAACCTCTCCGCTGCGCGCAGCCAGGCATCGCGCGATTTCACCTGATCTTTCGGCACTGCGAGGTCGGCTTGGAGGAGATACTTGCCGCCCAGCGCAGTGAAATTGTCCGCCGCAGTCTTCAGCGCGTCGCCGTCGAGGTCCTTGCCGTTGAACGTCGCGCCGGTGCAGCGCAGTCCCGCGTCGTCGGGCCGCTTGCGCAACTCGGAGGCTTTCAACCCGTAGAAACCGCCAAAGCGCATCGCCAGTTCGACGCCTTCGTAGCCGGCCGCCAGCGCCTTCAACGTGGCCGCGATGTCAGCCTTGGCGCTCGGAAACACCGAGCACATCTGGATGGCGACCGGGAGCCGTTTGGCCGGCGCGTCCGCGGCGAACACGTTTGGTTTGAACGCCAGCGCGGAGGAAGCGACTCCGGCCGCGCGCAGGAAGTCGCGACGACTGAGTGCTAGGTGAGTTCTCATTGCTTGTTCCCCTTCATCAGCCACGCCAGCACTTCCTCCATGAAGATCGCGCTGTCCTTGCCCCAGTAGGTCGTTTTCGCCGGATTGCGCGGGACGCCAGTGAGACGCTCGCCTTCCTTCTTGCCGAGGAACAAGGAGGCCATGCCTTCCCCCATGACGATGAGGCGCGCGCCGTTGTCAAGCTTCTTGAACGCGGCGAACGGCTGGGGGGGGTTGCCGTCCTTGTCGAGTTGCCACGCGAACGCCGTCCCGCCTTCCACCGCGCGTCCGCCGCTGTAGGGAATCTCGCGGTCGGCCTTGTTGATTTCGCCGGCCTTGGCGAGCCCGCCGCAGTTGTGCACATAGGGCGTGTCGGGCGTGAGCTTCATGCCGAACGGCGTGATGAGGTCGTCGACGCCGGTCTTGGCGAGCGACTGCCGCTGCTCCTCGTCGAGCACGAGCAGCATCGAGCCGCCCTTCTTCACGAACGCGACAATGGCTTCCTTCTCCGCCGCGCTGAATGCCTTATCTGGCATGCGGAGGCAGAGGACGGCCGTGTCCTTGAGTGCGTCGGCAGTGATCTCCTGCTGCGAAGGCACGATCTCCATGCCAATCTTCTTCGCGATGCCGGCCAGGGGTCCCGGAATGTTGCCCCCACCGAAACCACCGTGAGCCTGGTCGTAGAGCAGGCGCGGCGCGGCGGCGGTGGTGGTGGCGAGTGTGACGCTTGCGAACACCGCAAGTGCGCATACGGTAATACGGTTCTTGGTTGTGTTCATGGTTTCCTATTTGATGGTTTCAGATCGTTGGTGTGCGCGCCGCGCTCGAAGACGATGTCTTGCAGCTCGGCCAAGTGTTTCTGATACACGCCGCGCGGAGTCGTGTCGTGCTTCTTGCACAACGCCGCGGCCGCGCCGACCGCGATGCCCATCTGCCCACCGATCTTCATCGCCTTGATGTTCATCGCTGCCACGTGTGTGGCGCTGGCACAACGGCCGGCCATCATCAGGTTCTCGACGTTGCGCGAGTACAAACAGCGGAACGGCACGCCGACACACTTGCCCACCGCCATCTTGTCCACACAGGCGGGCAGCGGCTCGTCCGGGAAGCCAGGCTTCGGCATCGGGCCGCGCCCGGCTGTCTCGGCGGCAGGTCGCGGGGCGCCACCGCGGAACTCGTAGTTGGGCTGGATGTAGTGAAGGCAGAAGAAGCCCTTCGGCGACATGAACGCTGCGTCAGAGAAGATCCGACCGGCGGCCGCATCGTTTTGGTTGAGCGTATAGTCGCCGATGAGCCGGCGCGACTCGCCGCGGGCGGCGATGTAACCGACCCACGCGAGTTGCAGGTTGGCCGCCTCCGGGTACTTCGCCTTCACGCTCCAGAACGTGCCGTAGATGGCCCTCAGCAGGTGGTCACGGGATGGCCTCCGCCTCCGCCAGCACATCGAGGCCCTGGCCGTACTCCCAGAAATGCGGGGGATCCCGTTGTTTCTTGGGGATATTGGCCATCTGGGCGTAAACCTTGGAAACCTCGATCGCCCAGGGCACCTCAGGGAAGGTCACCGGCTCCTTGGCCAGCGTGGTGCGGAATGTCACGGTGTTGCCGTGGGTCCGCTGGTCGGCTTCGTTGGGCGCCAGCGACTCGTTGAATTCCCGGTAGCTCTCGCGTCCACGGCGGAAGTCCGCGCCGGCCCAGTAGCCGATCCAGCCATCGCCCGTGGCATCCACGAACAGCGGCGCGGCGAACCGTAGTTGTTGGCCAGTAGAGGTATTCGTGGCGATCACCGCTTCGATGCGCGTCCCGACCTTCTGCACGGCGCAGGCGTGCATGTTGAAGAAGATCCGCAGGTTCTTCTCGTTGGCATACGGCTGGTTCCCGCCACACTTCGAAGTGATCTCGTCAACGCGCGGGGTCGGGACGCCGGCCCATGGCCCAATCCCAATCTCGACGCTTCCGTTGCCGCCGAGCACCGGCCGTTCCTGTACCAACGCCACGCGCAACCCGAGCCGCGCAGCGCTCACCGCCGCACAAGTCCCGGCCACGCCGCCGCCGACCACCACCAGGTCGAACTGCCCGGCCTCGCCGGGCGTCTCCGGCAGCCCCAGCAGCTTGCGCCGCCAACTTGCCATCGCCTCGTCCGGCTTGTCCGGCGGGACGGCGTCCTTGTTGGCCGCGAAGTAGATCGCGTCGCACCGGCCATCGAAGCCCGTGAGATCCTTCAACTCAAGCGCGACCTTCTTACCCTTGATTTCGACCGGACCCGCCTTCTGCCACGACCAGTCCTGGCCGTTGGCGCCGAAGGTCTCCGCCAACTCCTGTCCGTCAACGAGCACCTTGAACCGGCCGGGATGATGCGACGGCACCCAGTCCTTGGCGCGGACCCAGACGTGGTAGGCACCGGCTTCCGGGAAGTCCACCTGTGTCTTGGCGTTGGCGACCGGCTTGCCCAAGCCATGCGCCAGCAAGTAGGGCGACCCCATCTGGTCCATGAACTGCGGATCCAGAACCCAACCGCCGAAATCGGCGAATGCCTCAGCCTCGACAAGGACCTCCGCCGCCTTGATCGCTGAGGAGAGCAAAATCGCCGTCAACATGGCCGCCAACAGTCTATGTGGTCTCATCGCCTTGCTCCTTCTCGCTCAATTGGTTCCAGCACTGTACTGGTTCAACGCGAACCGGACAAACGACCCTCGGAGAAATGAGACTTCGACAGACGACTGGCCTTCGGCCAGTCGGAGTTCTCCAAGGCATCAGGGGGCTCTGGATGCCCGTCGCCCCCGCGGTGGGGGGATGGGTTGGGGCAGCCGGGTGGCTCCCCCTGGACGGTCATCCGTCGCTCCGGGCGACTATGCCTGCCGGGTTGCTCTCCAGCAGACCCCGCTTCCGTTTCGCCGGGCGGGTGGATCGTAGGCGTCTGCTTTCCGGTTGTCAAGAGCTCTTTCAGGTTGCTGTGGCGCCGGGCTTCGGCCCGCCGAGCGGGCCGAGCCTCGCGGGCCACGGCGAGCTTGCGGTCGCGCTCGGCCCTGGGGGTGGTGGGGGTGGTGTCACATCTTCAGATGTCAATTATCCCGCTCCGCACCAACTTGGAAGCGGTCGGGGGCGTTGAGCTTTGCGCCTCGACAGTCCACCGCGGGCTCAAGCGACCGGACCGCTCGCCGGCTCGCGGTGCCCCCAACGGGCTGCCGCAAGGCTCTTGAGGCCCTGTCGCAGCAACGGGGGCACGCGGGCCTCCGGCTCCTTGGTTTGACCGCCGGACCGGGGGCTGCTATCCTGTCGCCATGGCAAGGCCGCTGGGGTCGATCTGCCGAACGCGACTTACTATGTGATCAGCCGCGGGGGGGGAGGCCAGGGGCTTGTGCGGGAGGCGTAGGACTCAGGATGTAAGGGGCGGATGAGCCCCTCATTTCCTCAGGAGAGCAAGCGTGGTGTGTCTGCACACGGGGATTCTCGCTGACGGCTTGGTGGTGGGCTGCGGTTTGCGGGCGCTGGCGGCGCAGGCGTCCGCCGAGGCGCGCCCAGCGGAGCGGCACTTCGTCTTCGCGCATTACATGACCTGCTTCACGCTCGACGTGGGCTTCTGCAAGGAGGAAATCCGCCTCGCGCAGGCCCACGGGCTGGACGGGTTCGCGATGGACTTCGGCGAATGGTGCAATGCCAAGGGGGAGCCGACGCGGTACGTGGCGAATATGGACAACATGTTCGAAGCGGCGAAGCAACTGGGCACCGGCTTCAAGCTGCTCCTGACGCCCGAGTACTCGGTGCAGCCGGTGGACCTGAACGTGGAGCACATGGTGAAGCGGTACTACGACCACCCGAACGCGATGCGGCACGAGGGGAAGTTCTGCCTGTCGAGCTACGGGATGGGCGGGAATGCCTACGATGCGCCGCTGAAGAAGCTCAAGGGGGAGGGGAAGGAGATCTTCTTCATCCCTCTCTCGGGGGTTGGGCGGCACGAGATGGCCCAGAGCGTGGTGAACGGCCTGCGGCTGTGCCAGGAGCCGCACGTGGACGGCATCTGGCGCTTCGCGTGCGACGATTCGCCCTGGGGCATCGTGAACACGAACGCGAACCTGCGGTTTGCGGCCCTCCGGTCAGGCAAGCTCTACATGGCCGGCATCGCCCCCTATTACAATAGCGCCAACGTCCGCGACATGCAGGGCCTTCGCGGCTACGCCGCCATCTGGGAGGGCATCATCCGCGACAACGCCGACTGGACTGAGATCGTGACCTGGAACGACTACAACGAAGACACGAACCTGATGCACTACAAGTGGAAGCTCGATTGGGACAAGGCGACCTACAACCGCGACGGCTCCTACCTCGATGCTACGGCGTACTACGTCAGTTGGTTCAAGGCGGGGGCTCCGCCCCCGATTGCCCAGGACAAGGTCTTCTTCGCCTACCGCGACCGATCCCGCTGGCTCGTGAAGGCCTGGGACGCGGAGAAGAAGGCGTGGCACATCCACACGATGGGCAAATGGCCGTTCACGCAAATCCACGACGATGTGCGCGACTGCGTCTACTTCACGGCCTTCCTGACGGCCCCGGCCGAGCTGGGTGTGACAGTCGGGCGGCAGACGAAGACTTTCGAGATGTCCGCCGGCGTGACCCACGGCGAGGTGCCGATGGCGGCAGGCGTCCCGCAATTCGTCCTGCGGCGCGGCAGGAAGGCCGTCCTCGACGTCGTCGGCCGCCGCTCGATCATCGGCGAGGAGACGCCGGAGAACAGCCTCCTGGAGCCTGGCCACCCGCAGAGCCGTATCTGGGCGGGGATGGCGGTGGCCGGCGCGGCCCGACGGCTCGTCCCCGAAGCCGCGACGCTCGCCGGGGGCGCGATGCTTCAGAAGGGAATCTCCATCCCCACGCGGGCCGGTGCCAGCGCCACCTGGCCCCTCGCGGACATCAAGACCGGGATGTTCAACCTCCGCTTCGCCTACACCAATCCCAACGCCTACGACCGACGGCTGACGCTCTACTCCGACGGCGTGGAACGCCAGGACCCGCAGGAGAAGTACCGCATCCCGCTCTGGCTGCCGCCAACCGGCAAGGGGAAATGGGCCACGGCCACGCTGATGTGGACCCTCTACGACAAGGCGACGTGTCTGAAGCTCGAGTGCGTGCAGAAAACCGACGCCAAGCCGGGCTGGAACGACACGGCGGACGTGACGATCGGCGCTATTGACCTCGTAGCGGCCGAGCCGATGGCATTCCCGACGCCGGCCCCGTCCGTGTTCCCTGACCTCGTGAGGATTCCGGGGGGCACGTTCACGATGGGCGGCAAAGCCGGCACCGAGGCGAACGAGTCGCCCGCCCACAAGGTGACGCTCTCGACCTTCTATCTCGCGCGGTGCGAGGTGACGAACGCCGAGTTCGAGCGGTTCATGCCCGAGCACCGGCAGTGGCGTGACGGCTTCTCCTGGCGCGACCGCGAGCCGGTCGTCTACGTGGACTGGCGCGAGGCCGCCCGCTACTGCAACTGGCTGTCGAGGCAGGCCGGCCTCTCGCCCGCCTACGACGAGAAGACCTGGGCCGCCGACCGCAGGGCCGACAGCTTCCGGCTGCCCACGGAGGCGGAGTGGGAATACGTCGCCACAGGCCGCGGCGAGGGCCGCGAATACCCGTGGGGCAACGCCGTGCCGAGGCCGATGGTCCACGGGAACTTCACAGGCGCGGCGGCGCTCGACCCGCCCACACTGATGCGCAGCCAGGAGGCCCAGGGCACCGCCGTCGTCGGCAGCTTCCCCCAGGGCGCCAGCCGCGACGGCATCCTGGACCTGGCCGGAAACGTCGCCGAGTGGTGCGGCGACTGGTACCAGCTCTGCCCAGCCGACGCGCAGACCGATCCATTGGAGGTCCGCGAGAGCCACAGTCGCTGCATCCGCGGCGGCTCCTGGGGCTACTACGGTCACAGCCAGCGCAGCCGCCACCGCGAGTTCAACAGCCCCGTCTACATGGGCTACATCTACATCGGCTTCCGCGTCGCCCTGCCCCAAGCGGGGTTCCAGAAGCTCCACCTCAAGGACGAGCAGCCCAGTAGTGGTTGGCGAAGCGGCGCTCGGTGAGCCCCTCTGCGCCACCCCTGCCGTGGCCGGGGGCTGCCTGTTCGTTCGCACGGGGAAGGCGCTGCATTGTATCGGGGCCGCTGTGCCCTGATGTGATGGCTGAGACCGGGTGAGTGCTTTCCGCGCTGTAGCACCCAAGGGGCCGCTCGGGCTTCACAGGCCGAAGTCCACAGAGCGCCTGAGCTTGACCGGAGTCTCCGGGTGCGCCATACTGCGGGCCGTGAACGAGACATCGCCCAGCATGCTGCCGCAGTCACGCTTCGTCCATCGCGTCATAGCCGCCATGGTTGCCGCCCGTCCCTGGCGGAGCTGGCGGGCGAGGGAGAAGAACTCGAGAACGTACGCTGGTCAAGCCGCTGGTCCGGATGAAGGCATCGACCACAACAAGGAGAAACTCACGGTGATCAAGACACGGACAGTAGTAGCTGCGATGGTGATTCTCGGAGCGGCGGCGCGCGTTCATGCAGGGGGGCTCTCGTACGACGAGTCGCTCATCCCGCGCTTCAATATCCCGAAGATGAGCAAGCCGCCGAGCATTGACGGCACGATCGACCCGGCGGAGTGGACGGAGGCCGCCAAGGTGATGGGCATGGTGTCCACCGGCGGCCTGGAGTACAAGGACCGGCCGGCCTCGTTCTGGCTGGCCTGGGACCCGCAGCACCTCTACCTGGCCTATCGGGTGGACACGTTGACCCAGCCGGTGCCGCACCTCAGACGGGCTCACCGCGAGCAGTATGCCCAGGGGGTCGTCTTTGACGACGCGCTGGAGGTCGGCCTGTTCCTGCATGACCTCAACCAGTTGCCGAACCAGGTGAGCAGCTACTTCCAATGCATCCTGAACTCGCTGGGCTGCGGCGAATACACCAAGTCCTATCCCGCCATCGGCCAGAACATGAAGAACTGGACGCCGACCTTCGACATCGCCAACCGGACCTGCACCGACGCCGCCGGCAAACACTGGTGGGAGATGGAAATCGCGATGGATCTGCAGGACCTGCAGATGCCTCGTCCCTTCAAGGCGGGCGATCCGGTGGACATCGGACTCTTTGCTGACGTGAAGAACCCGAACTGGCAGTGGCTCGACTACCCCTCGGCCTCTGGCCACCTGGAGCACTACGGTTTTCCCCGCGCGATCCTCACCGAGCGCGAACCCTACATCCAGGTCGAGGAGATCGGCGGCCTGCATGACGAGAAGCTG